>CAYGZI010000789.1:0-2445 GCA_964354245.1 uncultured Planctomycetaceae bacterium | reverse complement strand
AGAGCTTCGAGCCGATCGACCTCTTCTACGCCCACGTCGGCGGCATGGACACCTTCGCAAAGGGCCTCAAAATCGCCGCCGCCATGCATGCCGACGGTGAACTGGCCCGGATGGTCAAGGACCGCTACAGCTCTTGGGACAGCGGCATCGGGGCCGAGATCGAGGCGGGCAAGCACGACTTTGCCTCGCTCGAAAAGTACATGCTCCAGAAGGGCGACATTACACCGAACACCAGCGGGCGGCAGGAGCTTTTCGAGAACGTCGTCAATCGGTATGTGATCTGAGCGGAAAACGTAGGCTGGGGCGCAGCCCCAGCCCGGCGGTTATCCGGGCCCTGCGCGGTCGCCCCTGGAAACTATCCGGCGGCCGGGATAAGATAAGATGGATGACCACCCGAACAAGCACATCCGCGACGCGGTCGATTACGCCCTGGAACACGGCTGGACGCTCCGCAAGGCCGGCCCGCGGGCGCATGCCTGGGGCCGGCTGTACTGCCCTCGGCGCGACCGGCAAGGGTGTCAGTTCTCGGTCTTTTCCACTCCCCGCGACGCGGAGGCCCATGCCCGCTGGATTCGTCGTCAAGTGGACCTTTGCCCGCACGGTTAGGGCGACGCGGCGTCGATCCGCCGAAGAAGGGAGCCAGCGATGAAAACCTACGAATTCGTGGTGACTCTGGCAAAGGGCGCCGAGCACTCTGACGAACTCGTGGAGGCCCTCTACGAGGCCGGTTGCGATGACGGCTCGGTTTGGTCGTCGGAGGGCGTGGTCCAAATCGGCTTCACCCGGCAGGCCGACTCGCTTGAGGAAGCCATCCGTTCCGCCATCGCCGACGTGCAGAAGGCCGGTTGCACGGTGGCCCGCCTGGAGATGGAGCCCGAGGCCCTCGCCGCCCTGCGTTCCGGGCCTTGAAGCCAGGTTACGCCAACTGCCGCGAACACTGTGAAGGAGGGATAAGGTGCCACACATTGTCGTCGACGACCGGCAAGCCAAGATCATCTCCGAGGCAGCCCAGACCGTGGAGATCCGCGACCAACACGGAAATCACTTGGGCTACGTAGCGCACCCATTCACCGACGAAGACTTCGCCGTGGCGAAACGACGGTTACAGTCAGATGAGCCCCGTTTCACGACGCAGGGAGTATTGAATCATCTTCGCTCGTTGGAGCCAGAATGATCCGATACACCGCCGTTGCGAGTCTTGTTCGCCGTCCGCGACGATGACCGTGTGGTCGAGGTGCTGCGGGTTAAACGTCTCTGACGAGGCATCCGCAAGGCGGGCCGGGTGGCATGACCTCGCGGCTGCACCGCGTGAAGCCATGCCACCCTGCCCCAAGTCACCCTTCTACGCGGACCTTCAACTCGGCCAGCGCGTCGCGGAGCCACTTGAGCGAGCGCTCGATCATCGGCCCGCCCTGGCCTTCGCACTCGATGCTCAGGACGCCGTCGTAGGCGTGGTCGCGCAAGACGGCGAGGCACTTCTTGATGTTCCCGGCGTTGGCGCCCTCGCCCAACGCGCAGTGGCTCACCGCGATCCCGGTCTGCTTGCCGCGCGTGGCCGCCGCCAGCGACTCGGAAACGTCCTTGACGTGGACGTGGCTCACCCGGTCCGCGAATTGTGACAGGAACGCCACCGGGTCCTGGCCCGCGATGAAGGTGTTGCCCGTATCCATGTTCATGCGCAAGTAGGGGCTCTCGACGAACCGCAGCATCCGGCCCATGAACTCGGGCTTGGTGGTGAAGTAGCCGTGGGGCTCGACGTTGACGATCACCCGGTGGGCCTCGGCGATCTCCAGGATCTGCTCGTAGCTCCGCTTCATGAGGTCCATGGCCTCCTGGTCGCTGAGCCCGGGCGGGGCGTGAAGGCCGTCGGTGGTGTCCACGCGGGTGCAGCCGACCTGGGCCGCCCATTGGATGGCGTGCATGACGTAGGGCACGCCGCGGATCGGGCCGTCCTTGCCCGAGAGCGGGTAAGCCGCATCGACCTGGGAGAACCGGACGCCGTAGCTCTCCATTTTGCGGCGCAGGAGCACGGGGTCTTCGTAAAGGGAGATGTGGGGATAATAGCCCAGTCCGTTGGCCCAGCTCACGCCGTCGATCAGCCCGCACTCGATGTAGTGGACGCCGTTGCGCTGGGCCCAGTCGAGACATTTCTCGAAGCTGAAGTAGGCGGAGTTGAAGGCGTCGGTGTGAAAGCCGATTTTCATAGCGGGCCTCTTGGAGCGGGTGGTTGGGGTTGGTCTGTTCTTGGGCTTCGATTCTTCGGCCGGGGTCAGCACAGCGGCCACGCCAGCGGCCGCAGCGGTGCCACCTCCGACAAACTGGCGCCGGGTAATGGATCGGAACATCGTGGACGGTCTCCTGCAAGGGAAGTGGCGGGGGGATCTACCACAAAGGCACAAAGACACGAAGGAATAGGGGGGAGGGAAGACAGGAGACAGGAGAAAG
>CAYGZI010000788.1:0-2456 GCA_964354245.1 uncultured Planctomycetaceae bacterium | reverse complement strand
CGTGTGGAGCAAACCGCCCGTGGTGGCATCGTAAATGTAGGCCGCGACGAAACGCTCGGCCCAGACGGGCGCTCCCACCACCACGGTGCTGCCCGAGATGGCCACGGAGGCGCCAAACTCGTCATCGGTCGCCGTGGGATTGTTGAGCGTGTGGAGCAGATCGCCGGTGGGCGCGTCGAAGACGTAAGCCACGTCCGAGCCAGGCGCCCCCACCACCGCCGCGCTTCCGGACACGGCCACGGAAGAGCCAAAGCCGCCCCCCACGCCGGGATTGTTGAGCGTCTGCAACAGATCGCCCAGGTTCAACATCCGCCGGTCTTCAAGATTCTCAAGCCGAGCCAGCCGACGGCGCGGAGGGTTGCGGTGGTGAGGTGTGCCGCCATCGCCGATTCCAGGCACAGGCAGGATGCCTGTGCTACCGCTGGGCGGGCGCCGGCCAAGTCTCCTCAAGCCGTCGAACAAGGCGTGCAGTCTGCGCATGGTCTTGCCTCCTCGCGATGAAAGGTCCCGGGTCCCGGCGAAGTGCCGGCGCGACAACGCTTGGACGCGCATCGGCGCAGCGGGCGCCGATCAGAAGACCGGGCGTTCATGGAAACGCCCTCCCGGTAGATAGAGGACTCTGCCCAATGAAGCTGGCCGGCTTTAGTGTACCAACCAGGTAGCCAATGTCAACAACTTCACCAATATCTTTTGGGGGGTTTGGGGTCAGAGCTTGAATAGTGAATAGCGGCCTATTGGGATGGCGGCTGGTGTTCGACCACTGCTGATCCGCGCTCTGTTGACGGTTGGACTGCAATTCCGGGGATACGATAGCTATTTCGCCGAAACGCTGCATTTCCTTCGAAGCTTACGACGCGGCGAGACGCGGTCCAGGTTGTTCTCCAGCGGTTGGAGCAACTCGTCGTCGCGGGGGCGCTGGTCGCCCGTCAGTCTACCATCTCGATGCCATAGGTCAATCCACGGGCGGCCTCTGCCGGGGGGGCCGCACTCGCTGAAGAGAAAAGCCACGGATCGCACGGATGCCACGGATGAGAAGGACCTGCACTGCGATCCGTCCGTGCCCATCCGTGCAGTCCGTGGTCCGTTCTTCCCGGCCGTGTGAAGACCGGAGTCTGGAGACCGGAGACTGGAGGCTGGATCGCTGAGCGGTCTGTTGACAACGACCGAAGACGCTGGGTATTCTTCCGCTTGTGGTGGTAGTCTCGTTTGCCCAACCGGGCGGTATTAGACATTCCGTCGATCCCAACGGCCAGAGCTACGCCCTGACGTGGAACGGCAGCAGCTTCGGCTTGGCCCCGTGAAGGTTGCATGGATCGCTCGCTGGACTGGATCGAGGAGGAGCTGGCGGCGCTGGAGCCACGGGGGCTCCGGCGCCGCGTTGGGGTCCGGACCGGGCCCCAAGCGGCATGCATCGCCGTGGACGGACGCGAGCTGGTCAACTTCGGCTCGAACGACTACCTGGCCCTGGCCGCTGACCCGCGGGTGGCACGGGCCGCTGCGGAGGCGGCGCGAGAGGATGGCTGGGGGAGCGGGGCGAGTCCGCTGATCTCCGGCCACAGCGCGTGGCACGAGCGGCTCCAAGGGCGTTTGGCCGAGTTCGAGGGGACGGAAGCGGCCCTGCTTTTCTCGTCCGGCTATGCCGCCAATACCGGGACGATCGCCGCCTTGGCCGGGCCCGGCGACGCGGTCTATGGCGACCGGAAGAACCACGCGAGCCTATGGGACGGGTGCCGGCTTTCGCGGGCCGACGTGCGGGCCTACGCGCACGGCGACTGGCGCGATCTGGAGCGGCTCCTGGCCCGGTCGGGGCGTTGCCGGCGGCGGCTGATTGTGACGGACAGCCTTTTCAGCATGGACGGCGACCTGGCTCCGCTGGGCGAGCTGGCGGACCTGGCCGAGCGGCACGACGCGATGCTGCTGGTGGACGAGGCCCACGCGACCGGCGTTTTCGGCCCGAAGGGCCGGGGCGTGGCCGAGGACGTTGGGGTGGAGGGCCGTATTGCGGTCCGTGTGGGGACGCTCAGCAAGGCGCTGGGCTGTGCCGGGGGATTCGTGGCCGGCAGCCGGCTATTGGTCGAGTGGCTAGCGAACCGGGCGCGGTCCTACGTCTTCTCGACGGCGTTTCCGCCGGCCAATGCGGCAGGGGCGGTGGTCGCCCTGGAGATCGTCCAACAAGAGCCCGAGCGGCGCACGGTTCTCTTGTCCCGGGCCGCGGACTTGCGAAGCCAATTGGCCGAGCAGGGCTGGGACATTGGCCGCTCGGCCAGCCAGATCATCCCGGTGGTCGTGGGCGAGGCCGAGCGGGCGGTGGCGATGGCGGGGGCCCTCAGGGAGCGGGGGCTGTTGGTTCCGGCGATCCGGCCGCCGACGGTGCCTGAGGGGGAAGCCTGCCTGCGGATCAGCCTGACGTATGGCCACACGCCGGAGATGATCGAGAGGCTGGTTGGGGGACTGGG
>CAYGZI010000787.1:0-2457 GCA_964354245.1 uncultured Planctomycetaceae bacterium | reverse complement strand
ACGAGGTCGGCGTTGCCGCACCGCTCGCCGAAGCCGTTGATGGTGCCGTGGACCTGCACCGCCCCCGCGTCCACGGCCGCCAGCGAATTGGCCACCGCCAGCCCACAGTCGTTGTGGCAATGGATGCCCACGTGTACGGCAAGCTGGCCGGCCGCCTCTCGCGTGATGGCGCCGATCTCCTCGGGCATGGAGCCGCCGTTGGTATCGCAGAGGACGATGAGTCTGGCCCCCGACTCGACCGCGGCCTGGACGGTCTTGAGCGTGTAGCGGGGGTTGGCTTTCCATCCGTCGAAGAAGTGCTCGGCGTCGAAGATCACCTCGCGTCCTGCAGCCCGGAGGAAGGCGATGCTCTCGGCAATCATCTTGAGGTTCTCTTCCTGCGTCGCGTGGATGACCTCGGTGGCCTGAAAGGCGGATGCCTTGCCGACGATGGTGACCGTGGGCGTGCCGGCGGCGGCCAGAGAGGCCAGCCCTTCGTCCTCTTGCACCGAGGCGCCCTTGCGCCGCGTCATGCCGAAGGCACAGACCCGGGCATGACCCAGTTTCTCCTCGCCGATGCGATGGAAGTACTCGGCATCCTTCTGATTGGAGGCCGGATATCCTCCTTCGATGTAGTCGAAGCCGAGGCTATCCAGTCGCCGGGTCAAGAGGAGCTTGTCTTGCAGGGAGAAGCTGACCCCTTCTCCCTGAGCGCCGTCACGCAGGGTGGTATCGTATACCTCAATTCGACGCATCATAGCAGCTCGCCTTCACATTGTATCCACCACACGGGGGTGGCGGGTGGCGCGTGGCGGATGCACAGGCGCGGAGGTCCGGGCCCCAATGAGAAATGAGAAGTGAGAAATGACCAGTGCAAATTGACAAGGGCAGAATGAGGGTCTGCCGGCCATTTTGCACTTCTCATTTCCCATTTCTCATTTCTCATTTCCGTCACCCCGTCACCCCGTCACCCCGTCACCCCGTCGCCTCAACAAAAAAGCCCTCAGGCCTCCCCCTCGGGCCTCAGGGCTTTCTTGTCTTCGGTCTTGCGGCCGGCCAATGCCCTAAAGGCCCCTCACTTCCGAATAATCGCGACCACCCCCGCCACGACGCCTATCGCGCCGCTTCGGAGAAAGTCGACCGGACGGGAGGCCCAGAGAGTCATGGTCGGACCGCTAACATCACAATGTCAACCGGACTCTAAACAATACGGCCACGGGGCGGGCTTGTCAACACTCTCCTGAAGGTCCGAAGGAGCCTGAGGAGTCCCCCCCGTGGCGGCGGGTTCGCATGGGGGCCGGACAGGCTGCCTGCTCTGTCCGCTCCGGCTTCCACACGATGACGGGGCCGGCTGAGTCCGCAGATCTCGGTCGGGGTCCGTTTCATGCTCGATCTCCTTGCCCGGGTTGTTCACGGACGTGTGCCACGGCTTGTCGTTCCGCCAAGCCGTGCCTGAGGTGCCGGCGAGCACGGCTTCTGCGAAGCCGTGGCACACTGCGTCCTGCATCGCTACGCGCTCTCGGCCTTTCGCGGGCGCGGACTGCGGGCGTTCACGGTCAGACCGTCCGGGTTGGATTGCCAGCCCGTCTTGTCGCGGGACCGATCGTCCCCCGTGCTATCGCCGTCCAGTGCCTCGTCCTCTTCGCCCTCATCCTCAACGTCTTCGCATTCCTCTTCGTCTTCTTCGTCCTCGTCATCGCCGTCGTCCTCCCCTTCGTCCTCGTCTCCCTCCTCCTCTTCGTCGTCCTCTTCGAGATTTTCCCTGTCCGTTTCCCCGTTTCTTCCCTCGTCCTCCTCCACCTCCTCATCGTCGGGAGGATAAGGTCCGCGGCCATCCTGGCCCGCCTCCGCGTCCCGGAACGGCGTGGGACCGATCGTGATCCGGTTGGCCGGCAGGCGCGGTGGGGAGGGCGCAACCCACTGGGATCCCTGCTGCGATTGGCGCATCTCGTCCCACTGCGCCAGCGAGATGAGGACCTCGCGGGCCTGCGAGCCGTTGTAGGCCCCGACGATCCCGTCTTCCGCCATGAAGTCGACTAACCGGGCGGCGCGGCCGTAGCCGATCCCAAGTGCCCGCTGCAAGAGCGAGCAGCTCCCGCGGCCCTCGCGGACCACCAGGTCCACGGCGGCCTCGTAGAGCTCGTCGCGGTTTTGCACGGTGCGGCTTTCGGGGCTCGGCTCGCTGGCCTTCAACTGCACCAGCTCCTTGACGTACTGCGGCTCGGACGTGGCCACCGTGTCGATGACCCGGCCAATCTCGTCGTCGCTCAGGAAAGTGCCTTGGCCGCGGATGAGGTTGCTGGTGCCGGGCCAGAGGAAGAGCAGGTCGCCGTTGCCCAGCAGCTTGTCGGCCCCCATTTCGTCCAGGACCACGCGGCTGTCGGTCCGGCTGGCCACCTGGAAAGCGATCCGCGCCGGCAGGTTCGACTTGATCAGCCCCGTAATCACGTCCACCGTCGGCTTCTGGGTCGCCAGGAC
>CAYGZI010000786.1:0-2471 GCA_964354245.1 uncultured Planctomycetaceae bacterium | reverse complement strand
GCTACGGCGAGGTGAACCGCGCCCGGGAGGTCCACTGGTGCGCCTCGGGCAAGGTTCTCAATTCGGGGATCGCGTTGCACCTGCTCGGCGGGCCGAGCATGACGCTGGCCCCGTTGGGCGGCCTCAATCTGGTGCCCATCGAGCGGGAATTCAAGGGCAGGAACATCGACCACCGCTGGATCGTCACGCAGGCGCCCACGCGGGTCTGCACCACGATCATCGACCGCTCAAGCGGCAAGATCACGGAGCTGGTCGAAAACGGCCGGCCGCTCACGGCCGACGAGCTGGCCGAGTTCCGCCGGGCCTACGTCGAAGAGGCCGCCAAGGCCGAGGTGGCCATTCTCATCGGCTCGCTGCCGGTGGGCACGCCGGACTCGTACTACCGCGAGCTGGCCGCACTGACGCCTTGCCCGGCGATCCTCGATTTCCGCGGCGAGGGGCTCTTGTCGTGTCTCGACCTGCGCCCGTTGGTGGTCAAGCCGAACCGGGAGGAGCTGGCCCAAACCGTGGGCCGCCCGCTGGAAACCGACGAAGACCTGCTCGACGCCATGCGCTCGCTCAACCGCCGCGGGGCCCAGTGGGTGGTCATCACGCAAGGCAGCCGGCCCGTCTGGGCCACCTCGGCGACGGCCACATATCGCCTTGATCCCCCGCCCGTGGAGACCATCGTCAACCCCATCGGCTGCGGCGACGTGATGACCGCGGCCCTGGCCTGGTCGATCCGCTCCGGCCGCTCCATCCCCGACTCCCTCCGCCTCGGCCTGGCCGCCGCCCACGCGAACCTCCGCGAAGTGCTCCCCGGGCGATTCGATCCGAGGGAAATCCACGAGTTCGCACAGACAATCCGCGTCGAGGAAGTCGCCGTCCCTTGAACCCGTGCGGCATAAAGCCGCGACTGGCGGTCGCGGGATTCTCGGGCGGACTCACGCTCGCGACTGCCAGAGACGCGGGTCCCGCCGACCGTGGAATACGCCGAGTACAATGATCCGCTGGCCCACGACGCGGTAGAATACGCCGTAAGGGAACCGCCGGACGGTGGCTCGGCGAACATCCTTGTACACCACCGGGTAGATCGCCGGGTTGCGGCGGATCTTCTCCAGAGCCCCTTCAATACAGAGCAGGAAATCGGCGCCGAGTCCTTCTCTCCGCCCGTCGTACCATCGCTTGGCGTCGGCAAGATCCGCTTCGGCCTCAGGGCGGATCGTGAAGGTGTAGCTCATCGCTTTCCCTGAAGCCTGGATTTCACCTCTTCCCAGGTCGAGCCTTGGTCGGGAGCAGCTTCGCAGGCGGCAAGTCGCCGGTCGAGTTCATCCTTCTGAGCTTGGGTCACTTCCAGCGACTCCTGGTCCGCTGCGATGCTATCCCATATCTCTTCCACCAAGAGGATTCGCTCAGCGATACTCATGGACCTGAAATCGAGTCCCGTCGTCGGTTGCGACATGGTAAATCTCCTGTCCTCGGGAGGATGGGGAGTCAGCGAGGAGTAGGCCGTACCGATGACATGGATGGATCGAAAACGCCAATCCGAACGTAACGATAGGCGCAATTGGCTCCGCTGTCAATGGACGGCAAATGCGTTGGCGTTGACCGCCATTGCGTGACCCCTATTTCCCCAGCTCACGTCTCAGCGCCAGCACCGCCTCGACCAGCTCGTCCGGCCCGTGGCGAAGCACGTCGCACGCAGGCAGTCCCGTGCGCTTGCGGACCTGTTGGCGCTCAGCGGCCACCTCGGCGTCGGAGAACTTCGCGCCGTTGATGGCCACGCCGACCGCACGGCAGGGGTGCATGATGTTCGCCGCGGCCTCGTAGAAGTCCCGCACCTGCTCCAGGGACGCCAGCGGCACGTCTTCCATGCCGTAGGTCGCGGTGCGGCCCATCTCGTAGCAGAGGATCAGGCCGTCGGGCACGCTGCCGTGAAGCAGGCCCAGCGTCACGCAGGAATAGCGGGGATGGAACAGGCTGCCCTGGCCCTCGATCGCGATCACCTCGTGGTGCTGGTTGGCCAGGACGAGCTTCTCGGCCGCGCCGTTGACGAAGTCCGAGATGACGCGGTCCACGGCGATGCCGTCGCCCTCGATGAGGATGCCGGTTTGGCCCGTGGCCACAAACTTGGCGTCCACGCCGCGCCGCTTCAGGCCGGCGACCACCTCCACGGCAACCACCATCTTGCCCAGGCTGCAATCGTTGGCCACCGTCTGGATCCGCAGGCAGCCCTCGCGGATGCCGCGGCGGTTGGCCACGTCGTGCTCGTCGTTGTCGCGCACGTCCACGAGCTGCACGCCGCGCTCGCGCGCAGCCCCGACAAACTCTGGATCGTCCTTGAGCAACTCGTGCAGCCCCGAGACGACGCTCAGTCCGCGGGAAATCGCCTCCAGGACGATCGCCCGCCAGGGCAACGGCATCTTTCCGCCGGGCGGGGCGATGCCGATCAGAAGGGCATTGGCCTCGGGGGCCTCGGCCAGCGAGCCGAC
>CAYGZI010000785.1:0-2474 GCA_964354245.1 uncultured Planctomycetaceae bacterium | reverse complement strand
TGCCTTCCACCAGGACAAGGAGTTCGGATCGGGCGGGAGAGTTGCCGATCGGGAGGGGAACTCCCGGAACCAGCGGTTTGCCGTCGCTTGGAACGGGGGAAGCAACCACCCCCATCGCGATCACCAACACCTGCTCAGTGGGCCAACGGAAACGCTCGTGAAACCGAAACTGGGTCATCTGCGGAACTTCGATCTTCGTCCGCTGCCGTGGGGCCGCGACCGTCGGAACGTCGAGCATAACCGGGATCAGCTTGTCCACCTGCTGAATCTCGCACTTGATCGCCGCGTCGATGATCCGGCCGTCCAGCGACAAGAGCGGACTGAACTCCAGCGAGAATCCCTCGTCGATCACGGCCGTTTCCGGCTCGAATCCCGGCCACGCCTCCGGACGGAGCCGCACGTTGCGCACGTAGTTCCGCCCCCGGGTCGCCGAGACCACCGTCGGCTGCCCGTTGTTGACCAACAACTGGGGGGAGCTGTGCTCGCGGTAGTCGCTTCTCCGCCGCAAATCTGCCACCAGCATCGCTGCCGTCTCTTTTTCCAGCAGCCATGCCTGCACCCCCTGCGTCTGCACCTGCACCGGCGCCAGCAGCCGCTGCACCCTCACCCGCCAACTCGGGCCGTCCACGGTCGCTACCCGGAGGGCGAACGCCTGGGTCTCCGCCTCGCTATTGACGAACCGGTCCACAATGTCGCCTACGACGGCCTGCACCTGCGGGGTGTGGTACACGCGAAGCTTGCGCGGGGTGGCGCTTAGGATCGCCAGCGACTCCGAGTGCCAGACCTCGTAGCCGGTTTCGCGGAGAATCCAGTCCACGATCGCCTGCTCGGGCCGGTTCGTCGAGGTGACGCGGAGCGTGTAGGGGCTGATGTCGTACTCCCGATAGAGTTGCCCGTGCTCGTTGGGCAAAGAGCCGGAGCCGGTCGAGACCCGGGCGACCGGTCGGCGGGACGCGGCGCCCGCGGTCGTGCCCGCGGCGGGGCTTGCGGACGCTTGGGCCGCGCCGGCGCCGGAAGCCGGATTGGCGGGCGTCGAGGCAGCCGATGATGCGGCCGCCGCCCGGGCGACGTTTGCGCCGGCCGGCGGACTGCCCGCAGCGCCGCTGCCCGGATACGGGAGGGACGGGGCGCTAGTGCCGGCCGCGGGCTGCCCTGAAGCGGCGCTCTCTGCGGCGCTCCGCCAGGTCCCCGAGGGATTCTCGGCAGCGGCGGGTGGGGCGGTCTGAGCGATCGCGGCCCCGGCGGCGCCCACGAGGATCGCCGCAGCCAGAAGAGATTTGGTACACATGCTTCAGCCTCCTTGCCGAAGTTAGTCCCCGTTGCGGAGTTGGCCGACCACCAGGCAGGCGTTGTGCCCGCCGAAGCCGAAGCTATTGGAGATCGCCACCTTGATCTTCCGCTCCCGGGCCTGATTGGGCGTGTAATCCAGGTCGCAAAGCGGGTCCGGCCTGCCATAGTTGATCGTTGGGGGAATGACCCCGCGTATCAGGGCAAACACGCCCACAATCAGCTCCACGCCTCCGCTGGCCCCGAGGAGGTGCCCGAGCTGGCTCTTGGTGCTGGATATACTCACGCGTCGGGCATGTTCGCCGAAGATCGTCTTGATGGCCGCCGTTTCCGCCTGGTCGCCCAGAACCGTGCTGGTTCCGTGGGCGTTGATGTATCCGACCTCGTCGGGATTGACGCGGGCGTCGCGGAGGGCCCGCTCCATGCTCCGGGCCGCTCCGATGCCGTCCTTGTCCGGCTGGGTGAGGTGGCTTCCGTCGGCGCTGTAGCCGCAGCCGAGCATCTCGGCGTAGATCCGTGCCCCGCGGGCCTTGGCGCGCTGAAGCTCTTCGAGCACGACGACGCCGGCCCCCTCGCTCAGCACGAAGCCGTCGCGGTCCGCGTCGAAGGGACGGCTGGCCCCCGCCGGATCGTCGTTCCGCTCGGACAGGGCCCGCATCGCGTTGAACCCGCTGATCCCCAAGGGCGTGACGGCGGCTTCGCTGCCGCCGCAAACCATCAGCTCGGCATCGCCGTATTGGATCGTCTTGAGGGCATCGCCGATGGCATTGGACGCGCTGGCGCACGCGGTCACCACGGCGGCGTTGGGCCCGCACAGGCCGAAGTGGATCGACACCTGCCCGCTGGCGGCGTTGGCCATGAGCTTGGGAATCGTGAACGCGGAGACCTTCTCCGGGCCTTTTTCCAGGAGGCGCGTGTGCTGGACCTCCAACTCCTCGATTCCGCCGACCCCGGTGCCGATCATCACGCCGCAACGGCCGATGTCCTCCTTGGAGAAGTCCAGACCGGCGTTGCGCACGGCGTCGATGGCCGCCACCAGCGCCAACTGCGTGAAGCGGTCCAGACGCTTGGCTTCCTTGGTCGCCAGGTAGCCGTCGGTGGACCAGTCCGTGATCTCGCCCCCGAACTTGGAGCGAAAGCGCGTGGTATCGAAGCGATGGATCGCGTGTACCCCGCTTTCGCCCTGA
>CAYGZI010000784.1:0-2475 GCA_964354245.1 uncultured Planctomycetaceae bacterium | reverse complement strand
GGCAATCGCAAACTCGATGGAGCACAGCCGCCCACGGCTGTGCACCGGCCGCGAAGCGGCCGGAACCGCCGCCTTCGGCGGCGGACACGCCCGAGGGCGGGCGTGCCACATTGCCATGTTGCGCTGTAGTGATAACTAATGCGATTTGAATGGTTTATCTGCGAAATCTGCGCAATCTGCGGATGATCCTCCGGGCATGGCTCAGATGACGTCTCTTCCAGTTACCACGGTATGGTTCAAATCAGTCTTACATGAGCCTTCGGCTCACACGCAAAGCATGAAAATGGGCACTACTACATCTTGTGGCCAGTCGCATGCTCGGCCGCAACCTGTGTCTATTTTCGGCATGGTTCAAAAGTGGGCTGTTTTGGGTCACAGTTTTGAGAACGGGGGTGGCCGCCTGATGGGGGCGGGGGAGGGGGAATTGACCAGGGCGGGGGCTCAATTCCGATGCAACGGGGCAAGGCCCAGCAACTGGAGCCAGTGGGCATGCGGCCGGCCAGTCAGCAGTTCGGCTGGACTCTTGCCGACCCGTTGCGGGCAGTCGCTACGCAGGAAGCGGCGGTGGTTGAGGAAGAACCGCAGCAGGTCCAGGTAGCCGTCGCCCAGGTCGCGGCGCAAGAAGAAGTAGTTCCGCAGCCGGCTATTGAAGTTCTCGATGATCGAACTGGCCCGCGGAGTCTGCTCGATCACGCGGCGGACTTCCCGCTGGACGGCGGCGAAGCGGCCCTTGAGTTGGTGGCGCAATGGCCCCTCGGCTTGCCAATAGGCCGCCCCGTGGCGATCCAGGGCCTCCAGTTGGCAGACCTGGCCGACCAGATAGCGTGGCACGCCCAACCGCTCGGCCAGGACGGCGAACTGCTCTTCCTGGACGCCGACAAAGGCCAACAGGTCGTCGCGTTGTTGCTTGAGCGCCCCGCGGACCGGGCCGATGCGATGCGGGCACAGGGACTCGCGGCGGGCCAGTTCGCCGACGACGAAGTCGAACAGCTCCCGTCGTACCGCCAGCGACGGGCCGGCCTTGGCCAGGATGTCCTGCTCCATCCAGTCAGCAAGGGTGCCAATGTCCGCCGCCAGCTCGACGGCCCGCGTCTCGGCCTGGCGGGCGATCGCCAGGCGTTTGCTGAACTTGTGGCCCTGGCCCCGCCGCTTGGACCGCTCCATTTTGCGTTGCAGGTGGGCGCGGGCGGTGGTGCAGCCGGCGGCGCGACGCTCCAGGAAGAAGGCCAGTTGCCCCAACTCGCGTTCGGCGTGGAACACGTCGCCGTGACAGGGAATGGCCGGCCAGGCCGCCCGCTGGCCGGCCCGCAGGCCCCGCCCGCCGTCGGCGATGGTGTAGTCCACGGCCAAGCCCTGACCGGCCAGGTCCAGCAGGTGCACGCCCCAGGTGGTCTCGTCGGCGTGGTCTTCCTCGGCCAGCAGGTAGCAGTAGGTGCTGTGCACGTCAACGCCGACCAGGACCGGCCGGCGGGCCTGGTAAATCTCGTCGTGGGCCCCGACGGCGATGCGGCTCAGGTCGGTCGCGTCATTGCTGGCGCGCGCTGCCCGGAGCACCCCGTCCAGGATGTTGTGCACGGTGCCGACGCTGGGACCGGGCCGGCCGAAGACCGCCTCGAAGATCTCGCCGATCCCGCGATAGGAACTGTGCCCGATCAGCGCCTGGGCCAAGACCAACTGGCGAATCCAGCCCTTGGTCACCGCCAGTTGGAACAGCACCCGGTCATCGCCGTCCGCCTCGGCAAATTCCTCGTCCAACGCCCGCTCGGCCCGCCGGGCCAGTCGGCCGACGAACTGGCGGCTGACCCGCTGCCCGGCGGCCAGCCGGCAGATGGGCTGACCCCCGGCCAGGGCCTGAATCGACAGTGCCTTGCGTTGCTCCGGCCCCAGGCCCTTGGCCACGTTGGCGTTGGGAAAAAGTGCAGTCGAACCCGCCGCCGTGCCGATGAGTTGAGCAACCATACCGGCTCCTTTCGATAGCTGAGAAGTGTTTGACTACTCTTCTCATCGGCGGGAGCCGGTTTTTTCATCGAGCCATTCCCCTCAACTGTCACCCACCTTTGAACCAAGCCGAAGTTTCCTACTTGCGGGCCGGGCGAGCAAGCCTTTTCCATTAGGCCGGGCGGCGGGGTCGCTGTAACCCCTGCCAGTTTCTTGGGTTGTGTTGGGTGCCGCGAATGGACTTGCCGCCGGGGTTGTGTATTACCCTACTATGTTAACTGATTGGCCGAGCCGGACCGCCGGTCCGTGCCCCATATAACCCATAGTTGCAACGGTATTATTCATAAATTTCTTTCACCTGGCCCTTGACACCACCCCTGGGGCACGGTATTGTATTACCCTACTATGGCTAGCCTCGTCAAAAAGATCAAGAAGGGCAAGCCCTACTGGTACGCCGTCCAATGCCAGCGGGTCCACGGCCAGCCGCGGATCGTCAAGCAGACCTACCTCGGCCGGGCCGACGACATCCTGGCGGCC
>CAYGZI010000783.1:0-2478 GCA_964354245.1 uncultured Planctomycetaceae bacterium | reverse complement strand
CCGCCCGCGGCAAGACCTTGACGCTCTGGGTCAACGGCGCGGTCACTTGCCAGTTCCGTGATTGCGGGCTCGAGAAGGGCCGCGTCGGCTTGGAAGGGGAAGGCTATCGGGTTGAGTTCCGCAACCTGAAAGTGAAGGAGCTGCGTTAGACCGCCTCGTAGGACAGGCTTCCAGCCTGTCATCGCGGGCGACAGACTGGACAGGCAAGATGCCTGTCCTACGGGGCCGCGCTCTGCGCCAGTTCCGCGGACATGATACGCAATTCCCCGAAATCCAGTAGGCCCTCCGCCGGACTTTTGTCCCCGGAACTTTCGGGTCATGGCGTCCGCGGGAGCACGTCGGAGTGCGCAGCCCGGAGCCACCGGACCAGTTCATCGCGGAGTCTCTTGGCCAGGTCGATCATCTCCCCAGCGTCTTGCGCCGACACGGCGCCGGCCCGCTCGTAGTCGCTGATGTTCCGCTTCTTGCGGAATGCCTCCAGTTGCGCAATCAACGCGGCGTCGGAGCCGAGTGTGAAGGCCAGCGACTGAATCGCCCGAAAGTGGTGGGACTCGCGCGCGACGCGGTATCCCTCGGCAGCCAATCCCGCGACGGCGACTTGAAGGGCCGCGTTATACGCGATCCCGAGTCGCCAGTCCGGGCTAAGTCCAGGTGACTGACAGTCGGACAGATCACGATCGATAACGCTCAGCAGATCGGCGATCTCCTGTTGAGTCGTTTCATGTTCCATCACCCAGCCGTTTTTCAGCCAATCTCGCAAGCTCACGCTGGTCCCCGATCAAGAAGATTTTCTCTCCCTTCAGGACGCTCCGCAAAAAGTGGTGGCCGGCTGATAGTTTACGACAAAACTCCTCGGGCGGGTAGACGCTGGGATTGACCTCGCGCCGCAGCCGCGCCTGGGCATCCGCCAGCGCGGCAACGACCTCGCGGAAAGCGACCTCGCCCACGACAAGCAAATCCACGTCGCTCTGGGCCCGCTCTTGACCGCGCGCCAACGAGCCGAAAATGAAGGCGATACGGATGCGGCCGCCCAGAAGAGCAAGAGCGGTCCGGAGGACACCGGCTGCGCCAGCAGTCTTCGTCACCAATCCCTTCAACTCCTCGAATACCGGGCAATCTGCGTTGGCCTGGAAAAACACTTGGTTCCCGCGGACCGTGCGACGCAGAATCCCCGCTCTGGTCAATTGGTCGAGTTCGCGCTGAACGCCTCCCACGCCGCCGCCCGCCGCCCGGATCACTTGGCGCAGGTAGAACTCCTCGTCTGGATGCCCGTAGAGCAGTGCCAGCACCGCCCTTCGGTTCCTGGCAAACAGCGTCGTGCCCAAGAGATCTGCCTGCATTTCTGTACCCATGACTGGTACAATCGTACCATATTTGGGTATGGGCGTCAAGGTGCGATTCGGGGACGCTGCGAACATGCCGGCCAACGCCGGCATGAGAGTCCAAACCGGGCCGCAGCGAGTTTGTGGGCCTACACGCCCTTCATCGCCCGCCGCGCGTTCCGCTTGCGGTCGACGGCGGAAAGAACGACCTTGCGCAGGCGGATCTTGCCCGGGGTGACCTCGACCAGCTCGTCCTCTTCGATGTATTCCAGGGCCGCTTCCAGCGTCACGATTCTCGGCGGCTTCAGCAGGATGTTCTCGTCGCGGCCGGCGGCGCGGATATTGGTGAGCTTCTTCTCCTTGGTCGGATTGACCACCATGTCCCCCTCGCGGCTGTTCTCGCCCACGATCATCCCCACGTAGATCTCGTCGCCCGGGGCCACGAACATCTCCGCCCGCTCTTGCAGGCCGTCCAGGGCGAAGGCCACCGCCCGGCCGGAGGCCATCGAGACCAGGACCCCGTTGGGCCGCCCCGAAATCTCCCCGTCCCACGGCCGATACGAGTCGAAGCGGTGGTGCATGATCGCCGTGCCTTGGGTCGAGTTCAGGAGCCGCGTGCGCAGGCCGATCAGCCCTCGCGCCGGGATCGAGAAGACCAGGTACGTGTAGCTCCCGTGGGTGCTCATCTCGACCACCTGGCCGCGCCGGCCGCCGACCAGCTCCATCACGGTGCCCATCCGGTCGGACGGGACCTCGATCACCAGCGACTCGAACGGCTCCTCCGTCACCCCGTCGCGCGTGTGCAGGATCACGCGCGGCTTGCCGATCGAGAGCTCGTAACCCTCGCGGCGCATCGTCTCGATGAGGATGCCCAGGTGCAGCAGGCCGCGCCCGGAGACCTGAAACGACTCCGCCCCCTCCACGAACTCGACGCGGAGGGCCACGTTCTTCTCCAGCTCCCTGAGGAGCCGCTCGCGCAGGTGCCGCGCGGTGAGATACCTTCCTTCGCGCCCGGCCAGCGGCGAGGTGTTGATGCCGAAGGTCATTTGCAGCGTCGGCTCATCGACGTACAGCCGCGGCAGGGGCCGGGGCGTTTCCAAATCGCTCACCGTGTCGCCGATGGCGATCGATTCCAGGCCGACGACTGCGGCGAGGT
>CAYGZI010000782.1:0-2479 GCA_964354245.1 uncultured Planctomycetaceae bacterium | reverse complement strand
CGACGTCACCTCGGGCTGGGCGCCGGCGTCCTCGACGAGTTGCAGGATGCGGGCCACGGCCGCCTTGACGTTTGCCGGCGGCTGGCTCTTCTCGAACCGCTGGGCCGCATCGGTCCGCAGATCGAGGCGCACCGACGTGCGGCGGATCCGCGAGGCCTTGAAGTTCGCGCTTTCCAGCAGCACCCGGGTCGTGTTGGGGCGGATTTCGCTATGGAGTCCGCCCATCACCCCGGCCAGGGCGATCGGCTGGCGCTCGTCCCAGATCAAGAGGTCGTCGGGGAGCATCTCGCGCTCTTGCCCGTCGAGGGTGGTGAACGTACACTCGCGGCCCATCGGCGCGACGCGGATCGCGCGGACCAGGTCGCCGTCGAAGGCGTGGGTCGGCTGGGCCAGCTCGATCATCACGTAGTTGGTCACGTCCACCAGCAGGTTATAGGTCCGCTGGCCCAGGGCGTGCAGGCGGCGCTGGATCACCAGCGGCGAAGGCACCGCCGCCGCAACGCGGAACTCAAGGCACCCATAGCACGGGCAACCTTCCGGATCGTCCACCGCCAGCGGATACGCCGGCAGCCGGTCGTACTGGGCCAAGTCGGCCAGGGGGAGCGGGCGGAGCGGGCGGTGGAAGATCGCCGACAACTCGCGGGCGAAGGCGTAGTGGCCCCAGAGGTCGGGGCGGTGGGTCAGGCTCTTGTTGTCGATCTCGATGACGACGTCGCGAGCCGTGATGAGCTGGGCCAGCGGAGTGCCGTTGGGCAGGCTGGCAGGGCACTGGAGGAGCACTTCGTGCCAGCGGCTCATGCCCAGCTCCATCGCCGAGCAAAGCATGCCCTCGCTGCGGTGGCCGGCGACCTCGGAAGTTGCGATCTTGGCGCCGCCGGCGAGCGTTGTGCCCGGCGGGGCAAAGGGGGCCTTCATGCCCACGCGGACGTTCGGGGCACCGCAGACGGTCGTGAAGCGACTCGCGCCGCAATCGACCGCGGCAAGCTGGAGCTTCGGAGGGGAAAAGGGGACAGGTCCGATTTGCCCGGAGGGCCCTCCGGGTGCTTCGCACAAATCGGACCTGTCCCCTTTTCCCTCGGCAATCGGCTCGACCGACAGCACCTCGCCGATCACCACGCCCTCCACGCAGCGATCGAGGATCTCGAAGCCTTCCACTTCCGCCGTAGACAACGTGAGCCGATCGGCGATGGTCGCCGGGTCAACGTCCGAGAGGTCTACGAAGTCGGAAATCCAGTCGAGCGATATCTTCATGGCAGTAGGCAGTGGGCAGTAGGCAGCAGGTGGTAGGTGGTAGGTGGCATGTAGGGCTTCCCACCTACCACATGCCACCTACCACCTACGTCCTTCATCCTTCATCCCTCATCCTTCATCCTTCCCCCTCACACCGCCGCCGGAAACTGCTCGTAGAACCGGATGTCCCCGGAGTTCATCAGCCGGATGTCGGGAATGCCGAACTTCATCATCGCCAGCCGGGTCAGACCCAGCCCGAAGGCAAAGCCGCTGTACTTCGAGGTGTCGATCCCGCCGTACTCCAATACTCGGGGGTGGACCAGTCCGCTGGGGATCAGCTCGATCCAGCCGCCTCCTTTGCAGGTGGGGCAGCCCTTGCCGCCGCAGAAGACACACTGCACGTCCAGCTCGAACCCCGGCTCCACGAAGGGGAAGAAGCCCGGCCGGACCCGGACGACCACCTCGCGGTGGAAGACCTGGCTCAAGAGGGCCTTCATGACGGCGATCAGGTGGGCGACCGAGATATTGCGGTCCACCATCAGGCCCTCCACCTGGTAGAAGGTGTTCTCGTGGCTGGCGTCCGTGGCCTCGTAGCGGAAGCAGCGCCCGGGAAAGATCGCCCGCATCGGGGCCCCAAACCGCTCCAGGGCCCGGACCTGATTGGCCGACGTGTGGGTCCGCAACAGGAGGCCGTTGGTGAGCCAGAACGTGTCCTGCATGTCCCGGGCCGGGTGGTCGCTGGGGACGTTGAGAGCATCGAAGTTGTAGTGCTCGGTCTCGACATCGAAGCCCGTCAGGACCATGAAGCCCATGCCCTGAAAAATGTCCTCCAGCTCCATTTGCACCAGGGCGATCGGGTGGATCGAGCCCACGCTATGGCCGGTGCCGGGGAGCGTCACGTCGAGCGCTGCCGCCGGCTTGGCGGCCACGCCACCCCGAGCCGACTCCAGGGCCCGGGCGATCTCGGCCTCGGCCAGCGCCTTCAGCTCGTTCAGTCCCTGGCCGAGCTGGCGGCGCTGGAGTGGGGACATCCGGCCAAAGTCCGAACTCTTCACCAACGCGGTGATGGTCCCCTTGCGCCCGAGGAAGCGGATGCGGACCTCCTCGATCTCCTTCGGGGAGGTTGCCTTGTCCAACTCCGCGAGCAACTGCTGACGGACTTGTTCCAATTGCCTGGGGAGTTCTTCCATGGGTGCGCTCTAAGTAGTGCCGCAAACTGGACTTGTATATCCGACCGGGGTGTCGCTCG
>CAYGZI010000781.1:0-2493 GCA_964354245.1 uncultured Planctomycetaceae bacterium | reverse complement strand
CGGCGCCTGGCGGGCGTCTCCCCTTCTTACGCCGACGGCGTGCTGGTCTGTCCCACCTCCAACCGCTCGGTGGTGGCCGTGGACCCGGCGACGCGGTCGCTGCTCTGGGGCTACGTCTACAAGCGCCCCGGCGGCCCCGAGGACAATGGGCCCGCCGGCATGTTCGGCCGAGGGCTGCCGGTGACGAGCCCCGAGCCCAGCGGACGCTGGGCCGACTCGCCCGTTATCTTGGCCGAGGGCCGGGTGGTGGTCACGCCGGCCGACTCCGGGGAGGTCCACTGCCTGGACCTGGTCAAGGGCACGTTGCTGTGGCGCAAGCCGCGGCAGGACGGGCTCTTCCTGGCCTGCGTCCATCGGGGGAAAGCGATTCTGGCCGGGCGGCGAAGCGTCTGGGCCCTAAAGCTCGCCGACGGCGCACCGGCTTGGGACGGCCAAGCCGTCCAGCTCCCCGGGGGAAGCAGCCCCAGCGGCTCGGGTTTCCTGAGCGGGGACCACTACTACCTGCCGCTCAGCAGCGCCGAAGTGCTGGCCATCGACCTTGCGGCGGGCCGCGCCGCCCACGCGTACAAATCCCGCCGCGGCGTTGTGCCCGGAAACCTCGTCTGCCACGGCGGCCTGGTCGTGTCGCAGCGTGCGGGCGCGGTGGACCTCTTCCACCAACTCGCTGCCTTGAGCAAGGACGTGGACCGGCGTCTGGCCGCCCGGCCCGACGACCCCGAGGCCCTCACCCAGCGCGGGGAGATTCTGTGGGACGAAGGGAAACTGAAGGAGGCCATCGGGGCTTTCGGCCGCGCCCTGGAGCTGGCGCCCAATCAGAACACCCGCAACCTGCTCCGCGACGCCGTCTCGGAGGGTCTGCGCACCGACTTCGCCGCATACCGCGCGTATGGCGAGCAACTCCGGCGCCTGGTGGACGATCCGCATCAAGAGGCGGCGTATCTGCGGCTTTGGGCGAGCGGCTGCCAGGCGACCGGGGAGTTCCGGGCGGCGCTGGACGCTTATGCGAAGCTGATGGATCTGGACGCCCAGGGCCGCGAGCTGGAAGCGTTGGACAAATCCCATTCGGTGCGCCAGGACCGCTGGATCCGGGTGCAGTTGGAGTCGCTCTATGAAGCGGCGCCGGCGGAAGTGCGGGCGGAGATCGACAAGCTGGCTGAGGCGCGTCTGGCGGCGGCCGCGGGCGAGAGCCATCCGGACGCGATGCGGCGGTTCCTCGACTACTTCGGCGGCCTCCCCTTGGCCGACGAGGCCCGGCGCCAATGGGTGGCGAAGCTCCGCGCCGAGAAGCGGCTGCTGGAAGCCGAGTTGGTCCTGCGGCGGCTGGAGCGGACCGGCGACCGGGCCCGGGCCGGCGCGGCCCTGGCGGAATTGGCGTCCATGCTCCGCGACGAAGGACTGCCCGAGGACGCGGCGGTCTGCTACGCGCGACTGGACCGGGAGTTCTCCGACGTGGTGTGCCGCGACGGCAAGACGGGCCGCCAGTTGCTCGAAGCCGTCGCGTCCGACGATCCGATCCGCCGCAGTCTGGCGCCTGCGGAGCCCTGGCCCTCGGGGGCAGCGACCTTCGAGTCCAGCGCCCAGAGGCTCGCTTCTTCCCTCGGGTATGCCACCTACGCGATTCCGCGCATGGACGCAGCGTCGCCGTTCATGTCGGAGGTGACCCTGGAGGTGCAGGTCCACCAGACCCCGCCGCTCCTTCTGGCCCGCGACGGCTGGGGCAAGGTCCGCTGGCAAGTGCAGGTGGGAGAACCGACGCGGCAAGGGAGCTTCCCGTTCACGACGGCCTACCTGCGGGCCACCGCCCGCGACCACCTGATCGTGCTCTGGACCGGGACGCGGATGATGGCGATCGACACCTTGGGAAGGGGGCGGGGCAGTCCGCCGTCGATCCTCTGGCCGTCGGCTGCGGAGTTGAGCGAGTCGCGCAAGGCGGCTGCGGCCCGGCGCCGTCTCCAGACCGGACCCTTCGGAGTCCCGCCCGGGATCGACCCGCTGGCCCCCGGCGGCTACCGGAACCGCCACCTCCTGTCGGCCAACGTGCCCGTGCTGGTCAGCGACGAGCTGGTTTGTTACCAGCGGGTCCACGAGCTGTACGGAGTGGACCCCGTGACGGGCAAGGACATCTGGGTCCGCCAGGACACACGGCCCGACAGCGTCTTGTTCGGCGACGAGAAGTACGTCTTCGTGCTTCCCTTCGACCAACCCAGCGCGACCGTGCTGCGGGCCGCCGACGGCAAGGTCCTGGGGACCCGGCCCGTCCCGCACGAGCGTTTGTCCACGCTGGGCCGCAACGTGCTCGTTTGGCGCGACGGCAGCCTGGAGCTTTTCGATCCTTGGGAGCAGCGCCCGGTGTGGCCGGCGGTGAAGTTTGCCCACGATGCCCGGGTCGCGATGATCGATCCCGAGTCGGCGGCGGTGTTCGATCCCCGGGGGCCGTTTGCCCTGGTCCGGGTCTCGGACGGGCGCAAGATCATCGACGCCGAGCTCCGGCCC
>CAYGZI010000780.1:0-2494 GCA_964354245.1 uncultured Planctomycetaceae bacterium | reverse complement strand
CCTTGGCGACGGTCACGCCGTCCTTGGTCACGGTGGGCGAGCCGAAGCTCTTTTGGAGGATCACGTTGCGCCCGCGCGGGCCCAAGGTGACTTTCACCGCCTGAGCCAGCTTGGCAACGCCGCGGCGAAGGGCATCGCGGGCCTCCTGGTCGAAAGCAATCATTTTTGCCATGAATATGTTCTCCTTGTGGAAAGAGTGCGGGCCGGAAGGCCGCCGTGGGCTGGATTATTGGATTACCGCCAGGATGTCTTCCTCGCGCATGAGGACCAGTTCGCGCTCGCCGAGCTTGAACTCGTCGCCGCCGTAGGAAGTGAAGACCACGCGGTCTCCGGGCTTGACTTGGAGGGGAACGCGGGTGCCGTTTTTCAGGAGCTTGCCGTCGCCGACGGCGATGACCGTGCCGCGGACGGGCTTGTTCTTGGCGGTATCGGGCAGGACGATGCCGCCGGGGGTGATCTCTTCGGATTCCTCCCGCTCGATCACCACCCGATCCCCCAGGGGTTGGATGTTGATGCCCCCTGCGCCGGTCTTTTTCTCGGACTTCTTCTTCGCCATTGCGTGCTGGCCTCCGAAATACGTTGGACTGATGAGCTTACGGTCAAGTCTCCGTCGATGCGGCGGCCCCCCAAGGGAGCTGGGCTGCCAATCTGGGCGATGGAATCGCTTGTGCGGGTGGTAAACGCAACTGGCGCGCCAATGGATGCTAGTGCAGCAAGTGCTTGTCTTGCCGATACTTATGGCGACGCCCTCCGATGCCGGCGAACCACTCGTCCGCCAAGACTGGCACGAGGGCTCTCAGGGGCTGTCCAGGGCTGCCATTTTGACAGGATTCAGAGCCGGGCCGTGTCGGCCCGGCAAGCGTTGATCGCCCGTTTGGCGGCGACGCCGGCAAACCAATAGAATGGCCCTATGGAACAATCCGAAGAATCGCCGAAGCCGAAGCGCGGCCCGCCGCCCTTGCGGGACATCGAATTGCTGGACGAAGACTACGCCAAGGTCTTGCGCACTAAGACCCCGACCGAGCGGATCGCCATGGGCCTGGAGCTCGGCCGCATGGTCCGGCTGCGTCTTGAAGGCCATCTCCGCACGATTCACCCCGATTGGAGCGACCAGCAGATCGCAGCCGAGATCGCCCGGAGGATGCTCTATGGAGCAGGCTGATCTGCTGCGACGCGCCATCGAGGTGCTGGAGTCGGAAGGCATCCGCTACCTGATCGTCGGGTCGCTTGCCAGCACGGCGTATGGACAGCCTCGCTCAACGCAGGATATCGACGTCGTGGTGGACGCCGGCATTGCGGAGGTCTCTCGTCTGTGCGACGCGTTTCCGGAGGCGGAGTATTATGTGAACCGCGATACCGCGTGCCAGGCAGCCAAGGAAGGCGGCCAATTCAACGTCATCCATCCAGCATCGGGCAACAAAATCGATTTCATCATTGCGCGGCGCGATGCCTGGGGCCGCCAGCAGGTCGAGCGGCGACGGCGCGTGACTATCTTTCCAGGGCTGGTAGGCTACGCGGGCAGTCCCGAGGATGTCATCCTCGGCAAGATGTGGTACTACCAATTGGGTGGCTCGGAAAGACATCTCCGCGACATTGCCGCCATGCTTCAGATCAGCGGCGAGCAGATCGATCGTGCCTATGTCGCCAATTGGGCAGAGCGGCTCGGCCTGTCCGACATCTGGAAGACGATCCTCTCGCGGGTCAGCGGCGACACCTGAACGCTGACGGCCAGGAGGGCAGGCATTCTTGCCTGCCCTCTTCACCTAGACAGGCCAGACAGGAATGTCTGGCCTCCTGATTTGAGCTGTGCCCCAGCCACCCCGCCATACCGCCGCACCAGCTCCGCGTCTTCCGCAGGCTGGTCGCTGTAGCGGTCGTAGATGCCGATGATGATCCCGTCGCCAGGCTTGATGCCCGAGAGCGTGTCGCGGAACGCCTTCTCGACCCATTCCTTGCGCTCCGAGAGCCGCCCTGCCGCAAGAATCTTGAAGGCCAGGCAAGGCCGCTTGGTCTTGCGCATCGCCTCGTACATCCGCGGCGGGTCCTTGGGCAGGTAGACCTCGCCCACCGGAATCGGCGCCTGCCCGAGGAGCTTCTCCAGGTCGGCTGCGCTTCGGTGCCGCTCGTAGACGCAGGTCATGTAGTAGTCGAGGTCCCAGCCCTTGGACTCTACGCAATCGACCACCGCTGGCATGTGCGTGGAGACGCCCACCAACATGCCCGAATCGCGGACCCGCTTGAGGAACTCCTGCACCTGGTCGAGCTTGCCGGTCTTGAACAGCCTGTCGGTCAGCTCGCCGTGGTGGGCCACGCCCAGGCATCCGGCCTGCGCCACGGGCGCCAGGTCTTCCGGCTTGCTCCCCAGGGAGACGATCTGCATTTTGCTGCCGGTGTCGCGCAGGCTGCGCACCAGGTCGAGCATGTGGGGCCCCGAGATCTGCCAGCAGTTGATGCCCGCCGCTTCGCAGCGCCGCATGGTGTTGACGATTTGCTC
>CAYGZI010000779.1:0-2499 GCA_964354245.1 uncultured Planctomycetaceae bacterium | reverse complement strand
GCCGAGACCGAGAGCTTGGCGAGAAACCCGCCCATGGCTTCCTTCACCACGCGGTACACGCCGCCGCGGACAAAGAGCGAGCAGCTCTCGATGTAGATCGAGCGCACGGCGTAGCTGAAGAGCATGACCGCGAGGATGAACCACGGGGCGGCCGGGCCGACCGAGCCTTCGACGATCCCGCCGATGTAGTAGGCGGTGCTGGCCAGGTCGCAGAGCACGACCGCGGCCGTGCGCCAGTAGGAGATGAACGTGAACATCACGCTACTGACGACGATCACTTGGATCGGCCTGCGGAGACGCCCGCCGAGGCCCTGGGCAGGACTGCCCGCAGCAGAAGGATCAGACATATCGCCTTCGCAGCATCGAGCGCTATGACCCCGTGGGCACTTCGTGAGCGCATCGGACGCGAAGGCCCTTTCAAACCGGTCAAGGCCGCGTAGCACAGGCTTCTAGCCTGTGCGGCCCTGACCTGCCGACGGGGTTAGCTGACGGGCTAGGGCTTGAAAGTACCCCGATCCGCTTTCCGTGGGACGGAATGCCATTCCGTCCTACTTCCTCGCGGACCTGCGCCCCGGAGCCGACCTGTAGCACAGGCTTCCAGCCTGTGATCGTAAGACAGGCAGGATGCCTGTCCTACTGATCGTACGACAGGCAAGATGCCTGTCCTACTGACGGAAAGACAGGCAGGATGCCTGTCCTACCGGCCGGCTCGGTGGGTCCCCCGCTCCCGCCCGGGTGGGGCGGGATTAGGCTGCTCACCTACCATAATACGTGGCCGGAGAAGCGCGCCAAGGGGGCATCCCCCCAGCGCACCCCGTGGCGGCTCGGCTTTCCCGACGTTTGCCCCTACTTGCGCCGGCGCACGTCGATTTAGACCGCGGCAACACGCGGCGCAAGGGAGCAGCCCGCGCTGCCAAGACGCGAGCGCCGGGTTGCTTTGGGAGGGGCCCCTTCGCAAGGGGTAGAATAAGCCGGCTGCGATCCTTCTGCCAGGGTGACCGCCATGGTTGCCGACGCGGCTCACTCTCGGAGCCCCGGGCCCTCGTCTATTGCCACCGCACGAGGAACCCGCCCGACATCCACTTGCTCGATTCTTCCACGTAGGCCGCGATCAGGCTGCTCGGCGCAAAGAGCCCCTCCCGCGCCATCCGGTCGAACTGGACCAGGCTGGCCGCTCCCCCGCAGTACCCGAACTGCGAGACCATGAACGGCGCTCGCCCGTTGCAGTCGCTTCCGAGAATCCGCCGGGCCATCTCCTTGTGGTCGTCCGTGATGAAGTGCTGCCCGGGGAAGGGAAGAATGAAGGTCTGCACTTCGTCGGCGCTCACGCGGCAGGCGTCGAGCATGTGCCGCAAGCCCGTGAGGATCATTTCGGTGCCGAATCGGGCGACCTTGCCAACGTCCTGCCACAGGTGGTGCCGGCCGTCCTCGAACAGGGAAAGGAGGAAGGGCGTGGCAAGGTGGGCCAGCTCCGGGCCGCGCTGCGAGCCCAGCTCCATGGTCATGCCGGGGGCCTGGCCTAGCCCGACCGACTCGACGTAGGCGTCGAGCAGTTGCGGACGCTCGGGTCCGTTGTCCTGCCGGCCCAGGACGATCGCCCCGGCCCCGTCCGATAGCATCCACCGCAGCGTCAAGTTCTCCAGCGTCAGCTTGGGCTGGTTGAAGAACTCCTTGCGCAGGAAGATCGACGAAAGCTGCGCATAGACCACCAGCGCCGTCCGGTAGCGCCCTTGACGCAGCATGTCCAGCGCGATCTGAATCCCCTTGGGCACGCCCGTGCAGTTGGAGTGGATCTCGATCTCCGTACACTGCCGGATCCCCAAACGCTCCTGGACCAGCGCGCTGGTGGGCGGGGTCAGGCAATCGGCCGCGGGACTGGAGAAGATCAACAGATCGACCGCGTCCGGCTCCATCTTCGCCGCGGCCAGCGCCTCCCGCGCCGCCTTTTCCGCCAGCGAAGCATGGGTCTCGGTCTGGCGCCGGGTGTCCGGGTCGATGGCGAAATGGCGTTTGACCACGCCGCTGCGGGCAAGCAGGCGGTCGCGCAAATGGTCGATCCGCCCTGCCAGGCGCCCGTTCAGCCCGTCCAGGCGTCCCAGAACGTCCTCCACCCGGTCGATGCCCACCGGCTCCCCGGGCAGGTAGGATCCGGTTCCGAGAATGCCGATTTGCGGGGAAATCATGGGGCTTGCCTCCGGACAATGCTTCTGGACGGCTTGGCCGCGCCGGCGTTCTGCCCCGGTTTCGCCCGGACTGCGGCCCGGCAATTGTACCACGGGAAAGCCCCCAGCGGTCGGGCACCCGAGGTACCCGAGACGAGACGAGCCATTCTGTCGGGGGGGCGACCCTGCCGAGAGTGACGGCGCGGCACAGCGGCCCTCGCGCGACAGGGACCTGTGGCACAGCCGCCCGCGGCTCGTTGTTACACACAAGCGGCGAAGATCTCGCCCCGTAGGGGCGTTTGACAATAGCCCAGCGATTCATCGCTGGGTCCGGAAG
>CAYGZI010000778.1:0-2500 GCA_964354245.1 uncultured Planctomycetaceae bacterium | reverse complement strand
CTGTTTGTCGCGCCAGGTCAGCACCATGTAGCGGTCCCTGGGGAAGGCGGCCTGCAAGCGGTCGCGGACCTCGGCGGCGTCTGCGCCGGGCTTGAGCTTGATCTGGATCGAGTTGAACATCCCCTTGCCGGTCGCCGAGTCGATCATGTGCCGGTCGTTCTGGAGCGCGTCGATGGGGACGAACACGAACTTGGCGTCGTACTCGCTCATCTTGCACTCGTAGAAGTCCACCACGGTGTAGTACTGGTGGGTCGCCGTGGGGCGGTCGCCGGCGGTGGCGAACGTCAGGCGCACGTCGTCCCCCGGCAAGAGCACGAATCGCTCCTCGCCGTGGTCGCGGAAGTTGGCCAGGGCAATCCCCGCCACCAACCCCGTGTGCTGCTGCCTGGACATGTCGAAGTCGGCC
This sequence comes from uncultured Planctomycetaceae bacterium, assembly GCA_964354245.1. Taxonomy (GTDB): domain Bacteria; phylum Planctomycetota; class Planctomycetia; order Pirellulales; family Thermoguttaceae; genus CAYGZI01. The sequence continues at coordinate 2,094 of CAYGZI010000778.1, read as the reverse complement.
TCGCGGGAACGCCTGTGGGCGTCGAAGGGGTTCAGCGGGACCTCGCGGTCCTCGCTCTCCCGCGGCCCCATCGCCCGAAGAGCGGCTATGCGGCGGCGGTGTTCCCACCCGGCGTCCCGCATCTGAGGGCGCTCGGCGGCCTCGGGGCCGGCCTGGTGGTCGCGCAGGTCGTAGCCCCCGTCGCGCAGGGCGAAGTTGACTTGCCGGCGGTTTGCCGGGTGCTGGAGGTACTTGCTGAAGTCGCTCACGCGGCTTTGCGTGGCCGGGTCGATGCCGATCAAATCGACCTGACGCGTGAACCACTGGCCGCCGTAATAGAAGCTGAGCATCGCGGGCACGACCACGGCGGGCGTCATGGCCTCGATCGAGTCGCCGGCGACCTGGCGCACGCGCTCGATATGGGCCTCGGCGTCGGGGGCCCCGCTCATGTTGCGGACCTCGATCACCAGGTCCGACAGGATGCCGTGGAGCCGGTTCTGCATCTCGCTGGTGAAGCCCGACATCACGCTGTTGACCACGATCATCGTGGCCACGCCCAGCATGACGCTGACGATCGACGCCAGCGCGATGTACCGGGTCCGCAGGTATCGCCAGCAGAGGAGGAACTTGTACATCAGCAGTCCGCTTCCGGCCGCAAGAGTGGAAACAAAATCACCTCCCGGATGCTCTGGCTGTCCGTCAGGAGCATCACCAGCCGGTCGATGCCGATCCCCAGACCTCCCGCCGGCGGCATCCCGTGACGCAGCGCGCGGACGAAGTCCCGGTCCATCCGCGCCATCGACTCTTCCTCGGCCAGACCATCGAGCTGCCGGCTGAAAAGGGCCTCCTGCAAGTCGGGATCGTTCAGCTCCGTGTACGCGTTGGCCACTTCCATCCCGCCCACGAAGAGCTCGAATCGCTCGGCAATCGCCGGATTGCCCGCCTTGCGCTTGGTCAGCGGGCAGATGCTGGCCGGATAGTCCAGCACGAAGATCGGCCCGGTGAGCCGGTCTTCCACTTGCTTTTCGAAAACCTCGCTCTTGACCACGTCCGGGTGCTTGCCGGCAATGTCCAGTCCGATCCGGCGTGCCACGGCCCGCACGGCGTCCGCGTCGTCCGGGTCCGCGCCGGCGTGCTCGGCGAACAGCTCGTCGTAGGTCTTGCGGGGAAACGGGGGCGAGAAATCGAGGTCCTTGCCGGCCCACCGCAGCTCCAGCCCTTGGCCCGACGCCCGGATCGCCTCGACGATCAGCTTCTCGGTCAGGTCCATCATGGTGCGGTAGTCGCCGTAGGCTTGATAGGCCTCGAGCATGGTGAACTCGGGATTGTGGCGGCTGCTGATGCCTTCGTTGCGGTAGACGCGGCCCAGCTCGTACACCCGCTCCACGCCGCCCACCAGCAGGCGCTTGAGGTGCAGCTCCAGGGCGATCCGGAGGTAGAGGTCGCTGTCCAGCGCGTTGTGGTGCGTGACGAAGGGCCGGGCGGCGGCCCCGCCGGCAATGGCGTGGAGCGTGGGGCCCTCGACTTCCACGAACCCCTCGGCGGCCAGCGTGCTGCGGATCGAGTGGACGATCTTCGTGCGGCGCAAGAACCGCTCCAGGACGCCGTCCGTGTGGATGAGGTCGAGGTAGCGCATGCGCTGGCGGAGCTCGGGATCGGTGAGCCCCTTGTGCTTGGCCGGGGGCGTCTCGATCGACTTCGAGAGGAAATGGAGCTGCTCGGCGAAGATGGTCAGCTCGCCGGTCTGGGTGTGCTTCAGCTCGCCGTCCACGCCGATGAGGTCGCCCAGGTCGAAGCACTCGCAGAGGGCCCAGTTGGTCTCGCCGACCTGTTTCTTTCCGATGAGGACCTGAATCCGCCCGGTCCAGTCCTGGATGGTGAGGAAGACCAGCTTGCCGGCCTTGCGCTGGAGGATGATCCGTCCGGCGGCCCGCACGTGAGGGCCGTGCTGTTCGGGCGGCTTGCCCACTTGGCAGTCGCCGGCCGGCTCGATCCGGATCTCGTTTTCGCGGGCGCGGATGGAGGCGATGGGCAGGTGGCCGTCGAAGCGCGTGCCCCAGGGGTCGAAGCCGAGTGCCGCGATCTTCTTGAGCTTCTCGCGGCGCGACGCTTCGA
>CAYGZI010000777.1:0-2517 GCA_964354245.1 uncultured Planctomycetaceae bacterium | reverse complement strand
TTCGAGAATCCGCCGCGGGTGGCCTTCGGGAAGGACCTCGTCGCTGCTGGGGACGGGGAGGAGAAACTTCCGGCCCATGGCCGTTTTGGGCCACCACTTCAAGGCGGCGATCAGGACCGCGGGAATGCCGAACAAGGTGATCGCCAGGATCGCCAACCCAATGGCGGTCCCCTCGACGAACCCCTTGACGACCGCGGCCACGACCGCACAGACCGCCAAGAAAGCCAGGATGCCGCCGGAGGGAAAGAAAACGTCCATCACGGCCAGGGCGACCCCGACCAACAGCAGCAATACCGGTAAGACCCAAGGCTCCACTAGGCTCTCTCCTCCACCGCGCGGACCACCACCCGGCTGCCCTGCGCGTCCACGACCTCGACCAACGCGTCGCGGTCCACGAACTCGCCGTCGGCGACCACGTCCACCAGCTCCTTGCCGAAGCGGGCCTTGCCGCCGGGCATCAGGGGCGTCGTGGTCCTGCCCTGCATTCCCACCAGGGCCTCGAAGTGTGCCAGGGCCTCGCTGTAGCGGATGGCCGCGGCCTCCTCGCCCGACGGCGGGTGCAGCACCAACTGGCCCAGAAACGGCGTGTGCGGCAGCCACCGGTTGATCGTCGATGCCGCCGCGATCATCCCCACGATCGCCGCCGCAATCGCCAAGAGCGAATTGCGGAACTCCGCCGCCTGATACGCGTTGCGCGGGATGACGAACGTCTGTGAGGCCAGGACCAGCGAGAACAAGATCAACGCCCCGCCCCCCAACCCGAAGACCCCGAAGCCCGGAATCACGAATACCTCCAACAGCAGAAAACTGATCCCGGCCACGAACAGCACGACCTCAAGCCACCCCGCCGTCCCGCCCAGAAAATGGGCCCAAAAGAACAGCGCGAAACAGACGGTCGCCACAAACGCCCCCACGCCGATGCCGGGGCTGTGCAGCTCCGCGTACAGAGCCGCCCCGCCCACGATGAGCAAGAAGACCCCGACCGCCGGATGGGCCAGGGCCTGCACGAGGACGTCCACCCAGGACGGCTCCAACAGCGCCGGGTCCTTGGTGAGGTTGTACAGTTGCTGAAACTCGGCGCGGCTGGCCACCGGGCGAATCCCCGGCAGGTAGGCGGCCGCATCGCCTCCCGCCAGCGCCAGCGGTTTCCCCCGCCCGGGCATTGGAAGCGATTCCCATTTCCTCCACGAGTCGGCGTCCGGCTGCCCGGCCAGCTCGTCGTCGCAGAAATACGCGGTTTGGTTTCCGCGCGTCGCGCGGCACACGGCAAGCGTCGGGTCGAACATCGCCGCCGGCACGGACCAGGACCGCCCTTTGCGCTGCAAGATCTCGCGCAGCGCGGTCACGACGTCGCGGGTCTGCTCCGGAGAAACGTACTCTCCTTCTCCGCCCAGCACGGCGCGGGGGTGCATGGCGATCTCGTCGCACGCCAGGGCCACCAGGGCCGCGTCGGCGAGGGCCTCGCTGGGAATATAGGCCACGGTCAGCACGTCCTTCAGATCGGGGTCCGTCGCCAGGTACTTGGCCAGGTCCGCGCTCTCCAGCGGAGAGCCGCCGGCGCTGTCGATCCACACGCAGACCAAATTGGCCTCGTTCTCCCGCACCGCCTTGCGGATCATCCGCTCGATCTGCCCGGCCGTGCCCTCCTTGACCGGCCCCTTGACGTCCACGCGCACCGCCCGGTACGAGCCCACCACCTGGATCTCCGCCCGGATCGGCTCCTTGAGGTCCAGCCGGCTCACCAGCTCGGCCCGGTTACTGGCCAGGTGCTGGGTCAAGCCCATGTCGCGGGCAAGGGTCACCGAAAATCTGGCCGGCTGGTCTGCCTTGAACAGGACCTTCGGCTTGCCGAGGATCGTCTCTTTCTTCTTCTCGAGGTCCTTCAGGCTCTCTCGCGTCACGTACCGCGTTCCGCCCTTGTCGGTCTCGACCTGTAGGAGTTCCTGCGAGGGATCGGCGAGCTTGACGGCCACGTCTTCCAGGTACTTCTTGCGGCGCGTGATGATGGCGCGGTAGTTGGCCACTACCGCGGGCTTGTCGCTGGGGCTCGGATCGATCGAGCCCGGCCCAAGCTCCGCCTTCGGCGCCATGGCGATCTCGTCGCACGCCAGGACCGCCAACACGGCGTGGCCCTCCACCGACCCACGGCCCTCCTCGTCCACTGCTTGCGGCAAAAAGGCCACCGTCCGGGCCCGGCCGACCGTGTCGCTGGAAAGGAAACTCGCCAGATCGAACGCGCTGCCGATCAGGGTGCGCCGGGCGAAGTCGGTTTCTTCCTTTGGATACGTGAACTCGAAAATGAGCACCGGCCGGGCCTTCTCACCCTGGGCCGTCTCGATCGCCTTCCGGACCGGATCCCGCAGACTCTCGCTGGTCCGCCCGGTAATCGGCAACTCGACCCGGAAGAGCCACCCGAGCTGCTTTTGCGGCGGAGCGGGCGGCGCCTTGGGGGCGTCCTGGCCAAAGGCAGCGCAGAGGAAGCTCAGTGCCCCGAGGCTGGTCACCAACAGCCTGGCG
>CAYGZI010000776.1:0-2521 GCA_964354245.1 uncultured Planctomycetaceae bacterium | reverse complement strand
AACCCTGAACCCTGAACCCTCCTCCCCCTTCCGCCGGCAGAGCGACACCATGTTCGAGACCGCGCTGGAATTGCTGCGCGAGCACGGGGCCACCTTCCGCGAGGTGCTCCGCACGTGGATCTACTTGGACGACATCGACCGGGACTACCAGGCCCTGAACGACTCGCGCAACGCCTTCTTCCAGCGGGAGGACGTGCGGCGCCTGCCGGCCAGCACCGGGATCGGCGGCAAGCTGCACCCCCGCGGCACGCTCTGCACCTTGGACGTCTACGCCCTGCTGAATCCCGGGATCGCGCAGGTCGAGGTCATGCGCACTCCCACGCTCAACGAGGCCCCGCAGTACGGCTCCTCGTTCTCCCGCGGGATGAAGATGGCCCTGCCGGAGCAGACCTACTTGTTCATCTCGGGCACGGCCAGCGTGGACGAGCAGGGCCAGACGGTCCACGTGGGGGACGTGCGCGGCCAACTGGAGCGGATGCTCCTGAACATCGAGGGGCTCTTGGCGCCGCAGGGGGCCGCGTGGTCGGACCTGGTCCAGGGCGTCACGTTCCTGAAGTCCCCCGATTATGTGGAGGTGTACCGCGAGCTGTGCGAAGAGCGGGGGATCGTGGACGTGCCGCACACGGTGGTCCAGGCCGACGTCTGCCGCCCCGAGCTCCTCAGCGAGATGGAAGCCATCGCGGTCGTGCCCACAAAACGGGCGTGAGGAATGTGGGGCAGGTTGCCAACCTGCCCCCAACCGTGAGCGGACGGGTGGCTTGGGCAAAGTCAGACCGTAGGATGGGACAAGCGCAGCGCAGTCCCACCAACGATGATGCGGCCGGCTTCCGGTGGGACTGCGCTACGCTTGTCCCACCCTACAAGACCTTGGTAGAATGCGGCCGGACGTTTTCCACGAGAGGTTGAAAGCTATGGCGACTGTGGATCTCGACGATGCCAAGGCCCACCTGCCGGAGATCATTTCCGGGCTGAATCGCGGCGAGCAACTGGTCATTGTCCAGAACGGCGAACCATTGGCGACATTGACACGGAGCGGCCCGGGCCAATGGCCGTGCAAGGCGGGCACCGCGAAAGACACCAAGCACTGGATGACGCCCGACTTTGATGCGCCGCTTGAGGAGTTCCGGGAGTACATGGAATGACCATGGGTGGCTGGGGCAAAGCGCAGCGTGCCCCAACACGAGCGAGATCATCGGGCGGAACATGCGGATCCGAAAGTGGCTTATTGCCCCGCTGTTGGCGTGGGGCTTCGTAACGGCCCTTGCGGCGTGGTTCTGGCTTGCGGCGGTGCGGCCAAACCAGCAGCACAGACGCCTCTATGACGACATCGGGCAAACCCTGGACCGTCTGCGGCACAAGCGGCCAAGTGAACTACGGCGAGAGGAATGGGCGTACATCGTTGGCTGGACCTTCAACGCCCACGCAAACTGCTGTAGCGCGAGGGAGTTCATCACTGACTATGCCCGTTTCACACGTTTCCCGGCCGAACTGAAGCGCAGGCTCGATGTTCACGTTGATTTGCAGACCGTGGACTGGATTTGGGATGAACTAGAGGCATTCAGTCGGATTGGCCCCCGGTATTCCGAGAACTTCCGGCCAACGCGCCGCGAGCGACTGAGAGAAGCCGCGACGTTCCGTTGGGCGGATCTTGAGGTGGATTGATTCTGTAGGCCCAGGAACGGCCGCGTTAAGGAGTATCCTCATGCCAGACGACCTGTTCTCCGTTTCCGGGCAAATCGTGTTGGTTTCTGGCGCGAGCCGCGGGATCGGGCGGGCGATTGCCAAGGGCTTTGCCGATCGCGGGGCGAGCGTGGTGATTACCGGCCGCGTGGCGGAGACCCTGGAAAAGACTGCCCAGGAAATCTGCCCGCCCGGCGGGACGGTGCGGGCCAAGGTCTGCGACGCGGCGGATGCGAAGGCGCTTCAGCGATTGGCCGATGAAGTGGTCGCCGAGTTCGGCCGCATCGACACCCTCGTCAACTGCGCCGGGGTGAACAAGCGACGCAAGGTCGAGGACTACGACGAGGAGACCTACGACTACATCACGAACATCAACATCCGCGGGGCGTTCTTTCTGGCGATCGCCGTGGGCCGCCACATGATCCGCGCCGGGCGCGGCTCCCAGATCAACATCGACTCGATCAACAGCCAGCGCCCGTTGGATCGCGTCACCCCCTACGCCATGAGCAAGGCCGCCATGAGCAACATGACCCGCTCGCTGGCCATGGAATGGGGCCCGCACGGGATTCGCGTCAACGCGATCGGGCCGGGCTTCACCCTGACCGATCTGGCCAAGCCGCTCTGGAAAGACGAAAACCTGGACAAGTGGCGGCACGAGAACACGCCCCTGCGGCGCATGGGCTTGCCCGAGGACATGGTCGGCCCGTGCATCTTCCTGGCATCCCCGGCGGCGTCGTTCGTCACGGGGCAGATTCTCTACGTGGACGGCGGCACGACCTGCGGGCTGTTCTGGCCGATCCAGGTGTGATAGGATCGTGGCGCGTGGTGGGTGGCGGGTGGC
>CAYGZI010000775.1:0-2524 GCA_964354245.1 uncultured Planctomycetaceae bacterium | reverse complement strand
GCCGCGGACGGAGGGACAGACAGGAATGTCTGTCCTCCGCCGCAATCGACAGACAGGAATGTCTGTCCTCCGCTGGCGCCATCAACGCCCCTCGCCCGATTGGCGGACCTTCAGCGTCTGGACAACCGAGCCGTCGGCACGATAGCGCCGGATGAGGATCGTGCTCTGGGTAGAGAGGCCCTCGGCTCTCAGAGTGGCGGAGTCGTCGCCGGGTAGGAGGGCGAGGACCCGGCCGTCGGCAAGCGCGGCGGTCAGGAGGTAGCCGCCCGGGAGCGGCTTGAGCTCCGCCGACAGTGTGCCCTCACCCCCGGCCCCTCTCCCGGAACGGGAAATGCCCTCACCCCCAGCCCCTCTCCCGGAACGGGAGAGTGGAGTTGTTGTTGGACCGCGAGCGGCTGGGCCCTTCCGCTGCACGCGGTACAGCGTGACGAACTCGATGGTCTTGGACTTCGTGGGCGTCGAGGCCGTCAGGTGCCACTCGCGGGTCTTGATCTGCGGCTCCGGATTGGGGTCGTATTGGTTGGTCTGCGCGAACGAAAGACCTTGCGGCGCCAAAAAGTCGATCGAGCACGCCACGTCGCCTGCGCGGGCCTCGACCTTGCGCTGCCCGTCTACAGCAAACTCGTTGGCCGCGTGCAGCCAGTACTGGAAAATCGCCGGGTCGCGCGCAACGAGGCGGTCGTAGACGATCACCAGGTCCGGCTTCACCAGCAGGATCGTCCGGGTGTAGCGGTCGAGCAATTGCCGCCGCCGGCCGCCCTTCTCGATCACGCGATACGCCTCGCCCGCTTCGCCTACGACGGCGTCGATCGACGGAGTCGTCCGGAAATCGACGATCTTCCCCTTGGCCTCCGCGGAGCGGGCCGGCGCCTGGTCGCGGCTGTCTACCGTGATGTTGTTGAGCGAGCGCGTGCTCCAGACCCAGCCGCGGTGGTGCGGGTCGCCGTAGCTGTAGTAGTGGCCCGTGCGCAGGAGCAATTGCTCGCCGTAGGCCCAGAGCACGAAGGAATTGTTGGCCTCGTTGCCGTGCGAGGTCGTGCCCATCGGGCTGGACTTGAAGATCACCTGCACGTCTTGGTCGGCCCGCAGCAGCGTTGTATTGAGCACAGCCTGGCCGATGCCGCGGAAGAGGCGCGACGGGGGCAAATCGTCGGGCGCCTTGGCCTCGACCTTCGGCAGCGTGCCGCGCACGAACCCGACGTAGCCGCCCGTGGGCGTTGGCCCGCCCATCTGTTGGACGTACCACTCCCAATGCCGGTTGCCGCTCTGGGCGGCCAGCTCGCTCACCAGCGGCACCACCTGCCGGGCCGCCATGCGGCTGGCCCCGTCGCCGAAGCCGCCGCCGCGCTTGCCCGGCGGCATCAGGTACATCGGCCAGTAGCCCGCCCGGGAGAAATACGGCTTGTCGAAGGCGTTGACCTGCATCGCGGACCGCATGATGTCGGCCCACCAGGTGAAGCGGTCGATGTAGCTCGACCAGTAGCTGACGCCTTCGTGCCAGCCGCCGTCGTCGTCGCTCCAGACCGGGTAGACGTTGTAGAAGACGTTCATGGCGAACCAGACCCAATCGTCGGCCCCCTCGATCTCATCCAGGAAGGAGACGCCGACCTCGCCCAAGAAGTGCCACGCCCGGTTGCTGTGGCTGCTGTAGGGCTGCCAGAGGTGCCCGGGGCAAAGGTGCCGGTACATCTCTTCGCCGCGGATCTTCATCACGCGGCGGCACTCGGCCCGCTCCGCCTCGCTCAGCAGGTCATACACGAACGAATACGTGCGGGCGAAGCGGCTGTTGTAGGGCATGCCGGCCTCGTCGTTGTAGCGATAGCCGGTCGCCCCCACGGGGTCCCATCGCACGCAATCCAGAAGGATCCGCTTGGCCAGTTGGCCGTACTCCTCCTTGCCGCCCAACAGGCGCGTGAAGCCGAGCGTGGCCGCACCGTCCAGGGCCCGGATGGTGTACACGCGGTTGCCCCACCAGATCTTGCGCCAGGCCTCGCCGCCTTGGGACATGCCGGGCGGATACTTCTCGGGCTCGGCGGTGGGCGGGGGCGAGGCCAGCAGCTTCTCGCACTCGGCCACCAGGCGATCGAACTGGCCTTTCAGCGGCCCCTTGGCCAGCTCGCGCAGCCGCGGCAGGTCTTCCGGCCGGATGAACATCCGCGGGTGCGATCTTGGAATCCGGGCCAGAAGCTCCGCCCGCGGCGGCATGGGCATGGACACGGCGCCGGCGGGAATCGTACACGTGCGGGCCTGGCTCCAGTTGGTCTTGTTTCCCTGCCGATCGGCGCCGCGGTAGCGCCACGCGTACTCGCCGGGCGCGAACGTCTTGGGCGGGCAGTGGACGTTGAAGGTCACCTTGTCCACGCGATACTCGATCGCCTGAAACCCGTTGCCACGGCCGCACTCCATCTCCCAGGCCACAATCCCCTTCTGCGGACGCCACGAGAAGCTCGGCGGCGTGGTTGCCGACACGGCCCCGGCGGCCGGACGGTATCCCCACTCGCCATCGCCCGCGGGCCGCTCGTCC
>CAYGZI010000774.1:0-2526 GCA_964354245.1 uncultured Planctomycetaceae bacterium | reverse complement strand
CGCTGGGCCTGCGCGACCACGTGCAGGGCGAGCGTGGTCTTGCCGCTCGACTCCGGGCCGAAGATCTCGACGACCCGCCCGCGCGGAATCCCTTGGCCTCCCAAGGCGATGTCCAGCGAAAGACTCCCCGTGGGAATCCCTTCGATCTTGGCGAACCGCGCCGAGCCCAACGCCATGATCGCCCCTTCGCCGAACTGCTTTTCGATCTGGGCGACCGCGGTCTTCAGGTTGGGGTGGCTTTCCATGAGGGAATCGGCGGGCTTGGCCTGCTGCCCGTCGGCAGCGACCGGCTTGTCTCGGAACGCGACTTTCTTAGCCATCGGACGGGTGATCCTTACTTTGGCGGCAGCGACCATTGGCATGTCCTTTCTTGTACGGAGCAGGCGGCTGACGTGTTGGCCGCCCCGGGCGGGTCTTGGAGACCGTCCGGGGCCGGGCGCGGTAAAGTGAACGCCCGGATAGTATACGTCAGTTCACACGCTCCGGCAAGAGCCCTTGTGGCGATTTGCCCTGCGACCGCGGGCGCATCCTTGCCCACCCGGCAGCGGGGTCCGGGTCCTCCCACGACCCGGCGCCGACTCATCCTAGCAGGTGAAGGCGGGCTTGCCGAGAGGGGGACTCCCAAAGTGGAGGGGATTCGCCTATAATTGGGCTCGTGTCTGACACTGACAACCGAATCCAGGTCGCTAGCGCCGCGGAGCGATTCAGGAGCCCGACGGGGGGTCATGTATGCCCACGGTCCTGCGTCCGGGTCCCTACCGGCTCTTCTTCGTATCCCACGATTCCCCTGAACCGCCTCACGTACACGTACAGCGAGAGAAGATGGTAGCGAAGTTCTGGCTGGACCCTCTGGTCCTGGAGAACGGAGGCGGTTTCAAAACGCACGAACTGAATCGAATCGGCAAGTTGGTTCAAGAACACCGCGACTTGCTGTTGGAGCGATGGCATGAATACTTCGGCAATTGAACTGCAGGACAGCCGAGCCCAGGCCATCGAGATGCGGGACGAGTGCCTGGTCGTGGACTTGGTGGACGGGCGCACGATGACCGTTCCCCTGCTTTGGTATCCACGACTGTGGTATGGGACGGAGAACGAGCGGGCACACTTCGAAATCCTTGGCGACGGGAGGTATATTCACTGGCCAGACCTAGACGAGGATTTGAGCGTCGCCGGGATGTTGGCGGGGCGGCATTCGGGCGAGAGCGCCGAGTCGTTGAAGAGATGGCTGGCCGCCCGGGAGCCGAAGACCGGCGGCTGAGTCCAACACGGCGGACGGCGCCTGGTTACGTCCCGCCCAAGGACGCCCGGCTGAGGGCCTCGTAGACCGCCCCGGTCGGCTTCAGTTGGCTGGAGAAGACGACCACCTCTTCGACCGGAGTGCGCCCGATCTGGGCGGCGGCATGTTCCTCGACGAGGCGGGCCAAAGCGGAGAGGGCCGGCCCCCCGCGGCGCACGCGGCCGAGCGTCAGATGGGCGTGGAAGCGGCGGGCCTCGCGGGCAAATCCCAGGCTCTCCAAGACCGCCTCGATCCGGTCGGCCAGACTGGCCATCGCCTCATCCCCTTCGGCAGCACCCAGCCAGATCACGCGCGGCCGAGAGAGATTGGGAAAGGCTCCCGCCCCGCGGATTTCCAGCTCGAACGGCGTCACGCCCGCCACGGCCTCGCCGACCGCCTCGCAGACCGGCGGAACGTCGGCGTCGCGCACGTCGCCCAAGAACTTCAGCGTCAGGTGCATGTTCTCCGGGGCCGCCCAGCCCACGTCCGCCCCGGCTGTGCGGAACTTCTCGATCAGGCCCCTGGCAGCCCGCCGGATCGCGGGATCCATCTCCACGGCAACGAAAGTGCGGATGGTCTGCTTCATGGAGTCTCACCGTTCCCCTACAAAGCCGCGACCGGCGGTCGCGCCGAACGGGACCGCGACCGGCGGTCGCGGCTTTGTGGCTAGAAGCTCAGCATCCTCCGATACTCCTCCATGCGCCGCTCCAGGTCGGCCCGCTCGATCGTCTTCAGCCGGTCCAGGCTGAAATCTTCCACCGTGAAACTGGCGGCGAGGATCCCGTAGGCCATGGCCTCCTTGAGGATCTTGGGCTCGAAACTGCCCTGCTCGGCCAAGTAACCCATCATCCCCCCCGCGAAACTGTCGCCCGCACCCGTGGGGTCAACGACTTTCGCGGTCGGATAAGCCGGCAGTACGTAGGTCTCGTGCTTGCTGAAAAACATGGCCCCGTGCTCGCCCTTCTTGATAACCACAAACCGCGGGCCCTTCTGGCGGATCGCGTGGCCCGCCCGCACCAGGTTTTCGTCCTCCGCCAGGAGCCTTGCCTCGCTGTCGTTGAGCACCAGGCCGTCCACGCGCCGCATCAGCTCGGCCAGTTGCTCGGGCTGTGAGCGGATCCAGAGGTCCATGGTGTCGGCCACGGTGAGGTCTGCCCCCCGGCACTGGTCGAGCACCTTCAGTTGCAGATCGGTCGAGCCGTTGGCCAGGAAGACGTACTTTGCGCGGCGGAAGTCGTCCGGCAGCACGG
>CAYGZI010000773.1:0-2540 GCA_964354245.1 uncultured Planctomycetaceae bacterium | reverse complement strand
GGGGCTTGCCCCGCGCGAGATCTCTGAGAGGGACGGGCGAAGGGACGAGGGACAAGGCTTGGCGGACCTCGTGCGGCGGATTATCTCGTTGGAAGGTCGCTTCCGCGTGCGGTTTTCCAGCCTCGAAGCGGCCGAAGTCACCCCGGAACTGATTGCTCTGATGGCCGATCGCCCGGATCGGATTTGCCCGCACCTTCACCTCCCGGTGCAAAGCGGGTCCGACGCGGTGCTGGGGCGAATGCGGCGGCAGTACACCAGTGGGCAGTTCCTCCAGCGGTGCCGCGAAGTCGTCCGGGCCCTGGACCAACCGGCCCTGACCACGGACGCAATTGTCGGCTTCCCCGGCGAGACGGAGGCCGATTTTGAGGCCACTTGCCGCGTGGTGGAGGAGGCGGGATTCTGCAAGGTCCACGTCTTCCGGTTCAGCCCGCGCGAGGGGACGCCGGCCGCCACCATGCCGGACCAGGTCCCTGCGCCGGTCAAACGGCGCCGGATGACGGAGCTTGTGGAGTTGAGCCGGCGGTTGCAGCAGCGATATTGCGAAGGGCTGGTGGGACGGCAGCTTGAAGTTCTCGTGGAAGGCCCTGCGAAGGGCTCACCCGGGATGCTGGCCGGCACCGCCGACCGCTGGGTGCAGGTCGAGCTTCCGGCCGGGCCGGATCGGCTGGATTGCCTTGTCCGGGTGACCGCCGAGGAAGCGGCAGGCGGCCGGATCCGAGTATTAAAGCGTTGTCTGCAAACGAGTTACGTCGGTTGACCCCGAACGCCGGTTGGCCGCAAGAATCCACTTCCATTGGAGTTTAGATAAAACTAAACTAGTATGAGCGGATCGGACGACCCTAGCATCGTGGCCCGCGGCGAGTGGGGCACGATTGAGTACGCGGTTCGTGACAACCATGAGCATGAACCCGAAGACGTTCGTCGAGGAAGTCACTAGCACCGAGGAGGGAACGAGAGCGTTTAACCAAGAATGCGCTATCCTGGAACTGACCGAGTTGATCTGCCGGGTCATGCAGGAGACCGGGGTGGGCCGCGCGGAACTGGCCCGCCGACTTGGGAAAACGAAGGGCTATGTGACTCAACTGCTTGACGGACGCGCGAACATGACGGTTCGCACCATCGCGGACGTCTTCACCGCGTTGGGCCGTACGATCCGCTTCGATGATGGTTCCGGGAGGGATGTTGTGGTGCGTGGGGCTAAGTCGTCAGATTCCGGACGAGTAAAGCGGCCCTCATCACGGCAGCTTCCCTCGCCGAAAAGGGGGACTGATGCCAGTTTCCCTGGAAGAATGGGCAAAATGTCGCAACAGAAAAGGCGGTAATCTGCGGTACGCGAACCGTCCGTGCTTGCGGCCCCACGCGGCGGGCCCTTCGTCCTGCACTCTCACACCGCCCGAAGGTTGCCCATCCTGCCAAAACTGCACCTGTCCCCTTTTTTCAGGCGCTCTGGCCCTGGGGCAGGGGATTTGGTACATTCCCGCCCGCTTTTCGGCCATCCCATGGTCCATGGGGTGGCATATCCCTTCTCAGTTGCTTTTCCCGCTGGGAGATAAGGGCATGAGCCAAGGACGACCGCTCAGGGCGTTGCTGTCCGTCGTGGCAATGATCTGCGGGCCGGGGCTGGCCGCGGCGGCCCCCTGGGATAAGCTGCTGGCCACCAAGCGCGTCGAGGCCGATCCAGAGAAGGAGTATCCCCTGACCGAGCAGAACGGTCCGTGGATGATCCTGGCGTGCAGTTTCTCCGGGCCCCACGCCGCTCAGCAGGCCCATGACCTGGTCCTGGAACTCCGCAGGCGGTATAAGTTGCCGGCCTACGTCTACGAGAAGAAGTTCAACCTGAGCCAGAACCTTCCCGAACGCCTGGACCCTTATGGCAACCCGAGGAAGATGAAGTATGCCCGGGGGCGGAGCGAGATCGACGAGATCGCCGTTTTAGTCGGCGACTATCCGGCCCTGGAAGACCCGGAAGCCCAGGAAACCCTGCGCAAGCTGAAATACTACGAGCCGGAATCGCTGAGACTCGAAAAAGGAAAACCCACCGCCCGCACCTTGGCCGGATGGCGCCTGCTGCAAACCTCGTTTCTCCCGGGCGGCAACGAACAGAAGGGCAAAGGGCCCATGAGCCACGCCTTCATCACCTCCAATGAGCTCCTGCCCGGCGAGCGCTCCGCGCCCCAAGGGATCGACGAGCTGGTCCTCAAATCCAACGAAGGGGTCGAGCACTGCCTGTTGGATTGCCCGGGCAAGTTCACGGTCCAGGTCGCTACGTTCACGGGCCGGGTCATCATCGACCAGAACCAGATCAACCTGGTGCGCAAGGGCAAGGAGGTGGACAGCCAGCTCGCCGAGGCGGCGCTCCGGGCCCACGAGCTGACCGAAGCCTTGCGGATCAAGGGCTACGAGGCCTACGAGTTCCACGACCGCTACGCGAGCATCGTCACGGTGGGGAGCTTCGACTGGGTGAAGCGGGCCACCCCCGACGGCCAAGAACAGATCGATCCCAGCGTGATCGCCACTATCGAGCGATTCCGGGGAAGAGC
>CAYGZI010000772.1:0-2541 GCA_964354245.1 uncultured Planctomycetaceae bacterium | reverse complement strand
AGAGCCGACCGACCGCCGCGCGCAGCCGCAGGCGGCCGTGCTGGCCTTCGGGCGGCGGGCCAGCACCCTGCCGCCGCTTTCCGTGCTGGCGCAGGACGCCGGCGCGATGATCGCCGAGGTGCTCCAGGCGGACCTGCACGGGATTGGAGAGGTGCTGGACGGCGGGACGGAGCTGATGCTCACCGTGGCCGGCGCCAATCCGGAGGCCGACGACTCGCGCCCGGTCACCCACCGCGGCTCGCTCAATCCGACCGCCTCGGCCGCCGCCTACGCCATCCACGCCGCCACTCCCGTCTTTGCCCCCAATGTGGCCCGCGACACCCGCTTCACGGACCTCTTCCTTCGCAAGCTCGGAGTGGTTTCCGCCTTGACGCTCCCCTTGCACCTGGCGGGAAAAGCGTTCGGGGTGCTGGCCGTTTTCAGCAAGGCGCCGCGGGAGTTCGGGCTTGAGGACGTCCGCTTCATGGAGACCATCGGCCATCTGCTGACTTCGTCCATCGCCCGGGCAAAGATGGAAGAAGAGTTGCTCCACGTGCGCCTGTTCGCCACGAGCATTCTGGAGATGACCGACTCGCTGGTGCTTCGGCTCGACCCCGACGGGGCCATCATCGAGATGAACCGGGCTTGCCAGCGGCTCAGCGGTTTTTCGGCGGCCGAGCTCCGAAACCAGCCGCTGGTGAACGCGTTGGTCGTGCCCGAGGAGGCCGATCTGATCCAGAAGAAAATCCGGCAGGTCCGGCAACCGAAGTCAACCGAGGAGAACCCTGCGATCCAATTCGAGAGCCAACTGGCGACCAAGACGGGCGGCCGGCGCCAGGTGGCCTGGTCCCTCAGGGCCCTGAAAGACCAGACCGGGACGATCCTCTCCCTGGTGATGACCGGGGCGGACCGGACGGAATGGCTCGAAACCCCCGAAGCCGCGAAACCCCAGCGCAGCCGCTCGCCGTCGCACGACGGGAAATCGTCCCCCGCGGGCTCGGCCCGGTCCGCCGCAGAGCCGCGCCCCTTTCAACGGACTTCCAGGGGCGTGCGCAAGGACCTCCGCGCCAGCCCGCGCCGGGCCTTCAAGTACTACCAGATGATCGCCCCCATGTTTGGCGGCCAACTCCCCGCGCGAAGGAAGTTCTACGAGGTGGAGTGCGAAGACCTCTCCGCGGGCGGGATGGGTTTCTACATGAATCGGCCCCCAGATTTCGACGCGCTCGTGGTGGCCCTGGGCAGACCTCCGGAGGAATCGTTCCTGACCGCCCGGGTGGTCCGCGTGATGAAGGTCGAGCAGAGCGGGCAGCGAAGGTACTTGGTGGGATGCCGGTTTACGGGTCGAGCTGCCCTCTGAGCCGTCGTCGAGGGCCTCGTCGAGTTCATCGAGGCCCTCTCGGGGAAGTACCCGATCATCGAGCCGCCGAAGCTGCCTTAGCCCCTGCGGCACCGCACCAGAGACATGACCGCAAACGCGGTGCCGTACTGCTGGTGGTAGTCGAACATCGGGAAGTCCCACCAGGAGCCGTCCTTCTCCTGCAAGCGGATCAGCAGCCGCGCCATGTGCGCCTGGTAGAAAGGCCGCTCTTCGGGCTTGAGCTGCTCGATGCACAGCCCCGCGTAGTAGTGCCCGTAGTAGAAGAAGTAGCCCGCCACCTGGAACCACGACTCGTGCGGGATCGGCCGCTTGCGCCCGAGGTCGAGCCAGAGGTTGCGGGCGAAGAGCCGGTCGAGCCAGGTGCGGAGGACATCGTCGGTCACGGCCGGGTCGCCCCAGGCCCGCATCGCCAGGTTGCACGCCTGCGAGCGGCCCAGACTGCCTCCCGGGCGGTTGATGAGCATCCTCGGCCGGTACTTCAGATACTCGCCGTAGCTGTAGGTGAAGTCCGGATTGCGCTGGCGGCGGATGGAATCCATGGCCCGCCGCACCAGCCGCGGCGGCGGATCGATCCCGATCCCCTTGGCCTCGTGAAACGCCCAAAGGACCGTGGCGGCCAGGAAGCTGTTGGTGAATCCGCTGGGCTTCTGCGTTGCGGGCAGATCGAAGTCGTAGTAGCCCCAGCCGCCGTCCACGTGCTCGTAGCGGCGGAGCAGGTCCATTTGCTGCTCGATCTGCCGCTTGATCTCGGCGGAGCGCTGGGCATCGCCCGAATGGCGCCCGTGCATCTGCACCAGGGCCTGAATGGCGTAGGCGTGGGCCCAGACGTTGTAGATCGTCTCCCCATCGGCGCGCCGGACCTTGGGGAGATGCGCCAGGAGCCACGCCTCGCCGCGGCCGATGGCCCGGCTGACCTCGGCGTCGCTGGACCGGATCTCGATCAAGGCGCAGACGCAGAGCGACGTGACCGCCGCGCGGAACCCCTGGTGGGCCCCCGGCACCGGCGCAAAGATGTCGTCCGGGCGGTTGATCCGCGCCGAGCCCCAGGAGCCGTCCTTGTTCTGGGTCTTCAGTAGAAACTGCGCGCCTCGCTGGATGGCCGCTTCGATCTCCTCGGACTTCGGCGCCGCGACGGCCTCCGGGCGCGGCGCCCCGAACGACGCCCGCCAACCGCCGTCCGTACT
>CAYGZI010000771.1:0-2550 GCA_964354245.1 uncultured Planctomycetaceae bacterium | reverse complement strand
GGGCGCGTGGAGGGCCTCGCGCAGGTGGATGCCCCGGGGCGACGGACTCAAGCCTCCTCGGACGAGAATCCACTCCGCTCCGGGACAAAGGCCAAGCCGATCCGGCCGGAGAGCGGCGCGCCGTCGGGTCCCGCTTTGCAGACCAAGGCCAAGGGGGCTGCCGCAGTCAAGAGCATTAGCGAGATCAAGCGCGACAGGCCGCCGTTCGACCCCATCGAGACATACGGCGCCTTCTTTGAGAACTGGCCCGCCCCCAAGCTGGCGCTCGTGATCACCGGGCGCATGGACGGCTATCTGGAGCCGTGCGGATGTGCGGGCCTGGACCGGATGAAGGGAGGCATCGGGCGCCGCTACGCGATGCTCGAAGACCTGCGCCGCAAGCGCGGCTGGCCGGTGGTCGCGGTGGACGTGGGGGGCAACGCCAAGGGCTTCGGCAAGCAGGCGGAGCTGAAGTTCCAAACGGTGGCCGAGGCCCTGAAGAAGATGGGCTACGACGCGATCGGCCTGGGCAAGGTGGAGCTGAAGCTCCCGGCGGGCGAAGTGGCCTCACAGGTTGCCGCGGTGGACGGGAAGGAGAGCGTCTTCGTCTCGGCCAACGTGGCCCTCTACGGTTTCGACGTCCCGGACCTCACCGTTCAGAAGCGCGTCGTCCGCTGCGGCGGCAGGAAGGTGGGGATCACCGCGGTGCTGGGCCCCAAGTACCAGAAGGAGATCAACAACTCCGACGTGAAGATGACCGACGCCCAGGCGGCGCTGGCCAGAGTCTCGGCCGAGCTGCGCCGGGAGAAGTGCGACCTGCTAGTCCTGTTGGCCTATGCGACGATGGACGAGTCCGCGGCTTTTGCCAAGAGTCACCCGGAGTTCGACGTGGTCGTCACTTCCGACGGGGCCTACGAGCCCCCGGCCAACGCTCCCCCGAGAATCAACGGCAGGACCCAGCTCATCGAGGTCGGCGAGAAGGGGATGACCGCCGTGGTCCTCGGATTCTACGACAGCCCGGCCCAGCCCGTCCGCTACCAGCGCGTCTTTCTCGATTCCCGCTACGCGATTGCGCCGGAAATGGCCCGCCTGATGGAAGGATACCAGAACGCCCTGAAGACGCTCGGACTGGACGGGTTGAACGTCCGCCCCATGCCCAATCCCAAGGCAGGGCTGATGGGGGGCTACGTGGGCTCGGCCAAGTGCGAGTCCTGCCACGAGGAGTCGTACCGCATCTGGAAGAAGAGCAAGCACGCGCAGGCCTACCGGACCCTCGTCGAGGCCAAGCCGCCGCGCAATTTCGACCCGGAGTGTCTCGCCTGCCACGTCATCGGCTGGGACCCCGCGCAGTACACTCCCTACGAAGGCGGCTACTCCAGCGACCAGAAGACGCCCCTGTTGGTCAACGTGGGCTGCGAGTCGTGCCACGGGCCCGGCGAGGCCCACATGGCCGCCGAAGCCAAAAACGACCCGGAGCTGCAAAAGAAGATGCAGAAGGCGACGGTCGTGACCAAGGAGGAGTCGGAGAAGCAGCAGTGCGCCACTTGCCACGACCTGGACAACAGCCCCGATTTCGACTTCAAGACCTACTGGCCGGACGTGGAGCACTACGAGAACAAGGAGAATGGCCAATGACCCCTCGCCCCTTGGTTCTCGGCCGTCGGGCCACGCAGGAACACTAGACCCGGAGAATCGATCATGCCCGCTTTCCCCAACGTCCCCAAGATCGCGTACGAGGGGCTCCAGTCCAAGAGCCCCCTGGCCTTCCGCCACTACAATCCCGACGAGCTGGTCGAGGGCAAGCCCATGAAGGACCACCTCCGCTTCAGCGTGGCCTATTGGCATACGATGCGCGGAACGGGCGGCGACCCGTTCGGCCCCGGCACGATGATCCGGCCTTGGGAGTCGGGCGACGATTCCGTGCAGAACGCCGTCAATCGCGTGAAGGTCGCCTTCGAGTTCATGGAGAAGCTGGGGGCCCCGTTCTTCTGCTTCCACGACCGCGACATCGCCCCGGAGGGCAAGACCCTGGCCGAGACCAACAAGAACCTCGACGCCGTGGTCAAAGTCGTCAAGGAAGAAATGCAGCGGACCGGCATCAAGCTCCTCTGGGGCACCGCGAACCTCTTCAGCAATCCCCGCTACGTCCACGGGGCGTCCACGAGCTGCAACGCCGACGCCTTCGCCTTTGCCTCGGCCCAGGTCAAGAAGGCCCTCGAAGCGACCGAGGAGATGGGCGGGGCCGGCTATGTCTTCTGGGGCGGACGCGAAGGCTATCAGACCTTCTGGAACACCGACATGAAGCGCGAGCTGGACCACATGGCCCGCTTCATGCAGATGGCGGTCGATTACGCCAAGAAGATCGGCTTTACGGGCCAGTTCTACATCGAGCCCAAGCCCAAGGAGCCGACCAAGCACCAGTACGACTTCGACGCCGCCGCCTGCTACGCCTTCCTGCAGAAGTACGACCTCGTCGACCACCTCAAGCTCAACCTCGAGGCCAACCACGGCACGCTGGCCGGCCACACGTTCCATCATGAGCTGGAATTCGCCGTCGCCAACGGCCTGCTC
>CAYGZI010000770.1:0-2554 GCA_964354245.1 uncultured Planctomycetaceae bacterium | reverse complement strand
GCCATCGGCCTGGCAGAACTGGAGCGGATCGACACGTGGAACATGCCGCGCCGCCGGCGCAACGGCCGCATCCTCTTGGATGCCCTCGGCGGGCTGCCGCAAGTGAAGTACCTGCCGATCGACACGCCGGAGCGGCAGAACGGCTGGTACGTCTGCGCGTTTTCGCTGGACGTCGAGAAGATGCGGTGCGACATTGCGCAGTTCGTCGCCGCGGCGTGTGCCGAGGGGGCTCCGTGCTGGAAGGTCTTCTGGCCGCAGTGCCACACGGAGCGGGCCTTTACCGAGCGGCGCGGCTTCGGCGACTCCAGCTTCCCGTTCACCTCCAAGGAATACACCGACGCGGCCAGCGCGGACTACAGCAAAGTCGAAGTTCCCAACGCCCGCTGGCACGAGTCGCACACCTTCACGTGCTTTGCCTTCCCGACGTACTCGGAGGAGGACGTGCGGCAGATTGCTGCGGCGCTGGTGAAGGTGATTCGGGCGTACAGTTGAGGGTTCGGGGTTCAGGGTTCAGTAGGCAGTAGGCTTAATTTGCCTACGGCCGGTCGCCTACAGCTTGACTACGTTGGGGCATTGTATTATAATTCCACGGGACTGGAGAACCGGAGCCGTGCCATTCGACTCGATCATCTGGGACCTCGACGATGATCCGGATGGCAACGTGCAGCACTGCGCCGAGCACGGCGTCACGAAGCAAGAAGTCGAAGACGTGTTCCAGAATGCCACGGACGCAGACGTTAGCCGGTCCTCCGGCCGGCCCGTCGTGTTTGGGGACACCAGCGCGGGCCGGCACCTGATGGTAGTTTACGAGCCGATCGATGCGGATACTGTTTACCCGGTGACCGCGTACGACGTTCCGAGGAGGCAGCGACCATGAAGCGCATCATCCGCAACCGGAGGCTCACGCGCGAAGAAGCTGCGAAGTACAGGGGGATTCGAGAGCAGGTTGAAGGAGAGCTGCCGGACCTGATCGCGCGGCACCACCAGCGTATCTCAGCCATCGACCAGTTGCAGGAGTTGCTCAAACAACTGAGAGCCGCACGGGAAGAGAAGGGCCTGAGCCTCTCGGACCTCACGGAACTGACCGGGATGGACCGCTCGGCGCTCTCGAGGCTCGAGACCGGGCAGCGCCCCAACCCGACCATCGAAACGCTCGTGCGCTACGCTGAAGCCGTGGGCAAGCGCCTCGTGGTTTCGCTGGCGGAGGCCTGAGCCATCGCGAAACGCGATGTCGAGGTACCCAACGCCCGCTGGCACGAGACGCACACGCTGACGTGCTTCGCCTTTCCGACGTACTCGGAGGAGGACGTGCAGCAGATTGCAGGCGCGCTGGTCGAAATCGTTCGGGCATATTCGTGAGAAGAAACCACAGCCACAAAGCCGCGACCGGCGGTCGCGCCGAATGGGACCGCGGCCAACGGTCGCGGCTTTATGGGAGACATACCCGTGGCCAAGACGAAGAGAGTCAACTTCGGCGTGATCGGGGCCGGCGGGATCGCACTGCGCAAGACGATCCCCGGGATGCTTAGGGCCAAGAACTGCCGGCTGGTGGCGGTGATGGACCCGGTGGGCGTCGAGCGGATCGCGAAGTCGTTTCGCGTGAAGAGGGCGTACACCAGCGAGGCGGACCTGTTGGCCGATCCCGAGGTCCAGGCCGTCTACATCGCCTCGCCGGTCTACTGCCACGCGCAGCAGATCATCATGGCCGCCGAGGCCGGCAAGCACATCCTGTGCGAGAAGCCGCTGTGTCTGAATCTCAAGCAGGCCAAGGAGGCCGTGGCCGCCTGCCGCAAGCGCAAGGTGCTGCTACAAGAGGGCTACATGATGAAGTTCCACGGGGCCCACCGGAAGATCAAGGAGCTAATCGACGCCGGGCGGCTGGGCCAGATCGTCTCCATGCGGGCGCAACTCTCGTGCTGGTACCCGCGGATCGAAGGGGCCTGGCGTCAAGACCCCAGGCTGGGAGGCGGCGGGGCCTTGATCGACATGGCGACCCATCTGTACGACCTCCTGGAGCACTTCGCGGGGCCGATCCGCCGCGTGGCCGCCCTGATCGGGACCCTCGTGCAGGACTATAAGTCGGACGACGCCTCGACCACGCTCCTGGAGTTCAAGTCCGGGGCCCACGGGACGGTCGATTGCTTCTACTGCATTCCGGACGAGGCCAGCCGCACGCGCCTGGAAATCTACGGCTCGGGCGGGGCGATCCTCACCGAGGGCACCATCGGCCAGAGCAGGGCCGGCAAGCTGGAGGGCATCTTCGGCCTCGGCGCCGCCGGCTACGACGCGGCCCAGGACAAGGACGTCGTGCGCAAATTCCAGCGGATCCCGTTCCCCGCGATCAATCCCTACACGGCCGAGTGCGAGTCCTTTGCCGACTGCATCCTCGAAGGCCGGCAACCGGCGATCAACAACGCCCGAAGCGCGCTGCACATCCTTGCGGTGACGGAGAAGGCCTACGCGTCGTCGCGGACGCGCAAGATGACAAACGTGTAAGACCTTGCTTTCCAATGAGGGCAGGTTTCACGCAAAGGCGCCAAGGGGCAAAGGCGCA
>CAYGZI010000769.1:0-2556 GCA_964354245.1 uncultured Planctomycetaceae bacterium | reverse complement strand
TGCAGCAGGCGGCCATCATCGAGCGTCCCATGTGGGCGGCCAGCACGAACGCCCCCACCCCGAACAAGGCGTGTACAATGCTGGGCACGCCCGCCAGATTGACCACGGCGAGGTTGATGATCCGCGTGAGCCAATTGTCGCGGGCGTATTCGTTCAGATACACGCCTGCCAGCACGCCCACGGGGGCTGCCACCAGGAGCGAGCCCAGCACCAGGAAAAACGTCCCCACCAGCGGTGCCCAGATGCCGCCCGCGGTCATGTACTCCTTGGGGTTTTCGAGCAGGAACGAAATCGAGAGGGCCGGCCAGGCCTTGACCAGCAAGATCGCCAGGATGCCCAGCAGCGGAGCGATCAAGGCCAGCGTCATGGCCAGGAAGACCAGCTTGGCGACCGTTTCCTTCACGGCCTTCCACTTCTCCAGCGGCGTCGCCGCGAAGATGTCCGCCGCAAGATCGGAGCCGGGCTCAGCTTGGCTTGTCACTCCGGATCCCCTTCACGACGAGGTCGGCGATCAGGTTGACGCAAAACGTCACCGCAAACAACACCAGCCCAATCGCAAACAGCACGCGGTAGTGCGGCCCGCCCGAGACCGTCTCGCCCAGCTCGGCGGCGATCGTGGCCGTCAACGTGCAGATCGGGTCCAGGAGGCTCTGCGGAATCTGCACGGCGTGGCCCGTGGCCATCAGCACCGCCATGGTCTCGCCGATCGCGCGCCCGACGCCCAAGAGCACCGCGGCCAAGAGCCCATTCTTGGCGGCCGGAAACAGCACCCGGTACACGACCTCCCAGCGGCTCGCGCCCAGCGAGAGCGCGGCCTCGCGGTACGAATCGGGCACGGCCTTCAGGGCGTCCTCGCCGACCGAGACAATGACCGGCACGCTCATCAGGGCCAGCACCCCGCCGCCGTTGAGCAAGTTCACGCCCACCGGCGCGCCGGTCAGCTCCACGATTACCGGCCCGAGCACCATGTAGCTGATGAACCCCCAAACCACGGACGGGATCGCGGCCAGCAGCTCCACCAGCACTTTGAGCGTCTCTTTGACCTTCCCCGTGCAGAATTCCGAGATGTACACGGCCGCTCCCAGCCCCAGCGGCACTGCCAAAAGCATGGCCAGGCCGGTCACCGAGAGGGTTCCCGCCAGCAGGGCCAGGATTCCGTACTGCGGCCGGACCTCCGAAGACGGGCGCCAGTTTGGGCTGCCGAAGAACTCGGCCAAGTCCAGCCCGCCGAAGAGCATCGGCGCCGCCTCGCGGAAGACGAAGAAGAAGATGGCGAAGACGAAGAGGATTGCGCTCCAGCCGCACAAGCGGATCGCCCACTCAACCGCAGGCTCAATGAAGTCCGCGGCCTGAGGCAATAGGCGCGACAAGACCGCCGCGACGCGGCCCGGCCGCTTTGCCTCACGGTCTGGGTGTGTCGTCTCCATATCCGGATCAGCGCCTTTCGGACATCCCCGCCGGCACGTACCCCAGCTCCATCACAATCTCCTGGCCCCCGTGTTCTTTCGGCGACATCATCCAGTCCAGGTACTTCGCCACCGGACCGGTCGGCTCGCCCGCCGTGTAAACCTGAAGGGCCCGCGTGAGCGGATACGAGCGGTTGCGGGCGTTTTCCACGGTCGGCAGTAAGCCCGGCTCGCCTCGGCGCTTGGAGACTTTGAGCGTCTTCACTTCAGGCGTGGCGTAACCCATCCCGCTGTAGCCGATGGCCAGCGGGGTGCGTGCGATCAGCGCGACCACGTCCTTGGACCCGCTCCGGTCCAGCGAGCCAAGCTTGAAATCCCGCTTCTTGCCCAGCACGACCTCGCGAAAGAAGACGTAGGTGCCGGAACTGTTCTGGCGGCCGACGCGGACGATCGCGTCGCGCCCGCGCGATTGGTGCTGCACGCCGAGCTGCGGCCAGCGGGTGATCCGGCCGCCCTCGCCGTAGATCTCCGCAAGCTCCTCCAGGGAGATCGAGTCGATGGGGTTGTCGGGATGGACGTAGACGGCCAGGGCGTCGTAGCCGACGACGTGTTCCTTGGGGTCCTCCCCCCGTTTCTCGCGAATCGCCAAGGCTTCCTTCTCGTGGATGTCGCGGCTGGAGTTGGCCAAATCGCAGTTGCCGTCGATCAGGCTGGCGATCCCCACGCCCGAGCCGCCCCCGAGGACCTGCACGCTGACGTCCGGCTTCAAGGCATGGTACCGCTCGGCCCACGCCTGGGCCAGATTGACCATGGTGTCGGATCCCTCGACGCGCACGATCGTCGTGCCGGCGCCACCCTGGTCTCCCCCCCCTCGCCCGCAACCGACAATTGCGAGCAGTCCGAGCCCAAGCAACACAACCAGCACGTGTGGCCGGAGCATTTCTCTTCCCTACTTTCTCCCCTTTCCGAGCCAATCGTATTGCAGGGCGGTTAGTCGAGTGTGAGCGTTGTGTTAGAAATCGGTTAAAAGGGCTGTGTCTCTGTTTTCCCGTCGCAACATGCCCGCAAGGTCCGCGGATCCTCGGCTATCGGCTTTCCCACGGTGTCCTTGTTGCCGGCAAAACCTGGCCCGCCCGCCGCAACGTAGCCG
>CAYGZI010000768.1:2289-2561 GCA_964354245.1 uncultured Planctomycetaceae bacterium | reverse complement strand
CGCATCCCACGCGGCCTTGCATTCCTGCACCAGCCACATGCCGGCGATGTTGCGGAGCAACCTGCATCTGCCGTCGGTCCCGCCCTCGTTGGTGAAGTTCCACCTCCGCGTTTGGGGGGTTATGACCGGCTGCCGGGTCTCCACGCCGAGCAGCGACCACGTCCCGGCGCTCAGGTATGCGGCGTTCTCGTCCGCAAGCGGCACGGCCACGACCGCCGACGCCGTGTCGTGGCTGTCGACGACCGCCACCCTCCGCCGTCCGATCCCAAGCT
>CAYGZI010000768.1:0-2279 GCA_964354245.1 uncultured Planctomycetaceae bacterium | reverse complement strand
GCTGGAGCTCCGTGAAGATGCGCTCGGGAAGCTCGAGTTCCCGCATCAACTGGCGGCACCAGTCGCGGCCCTTGGGGTCGATCAACTGAGTGGTCGTGGCGTTGGTGTATTCCGTCGCCTTCTGGCCGGTGAGGAAGTACCCCAGCAGGTCGGGCATCATGAGCATGCTGCCGGCCCGCTCCAACACTTGGGGGGCATGCGCCTTGGCCGCCAGGAGCTGGTAGACCGTGTTGAAAGGCAGGAAGGCGATGCCCGTCATTTCGTAGAGGCGCTGGCGGGAGACGACCGTCGATGCCTGGCCCGCGACGCCCTCCGTTCGGCGGTCGCGGTAGTGGTGCGGGTTCCCCAGCAACTCGCCGTTGGCGTCAAGGAGGCCGTAGTCCACTCCCCAAGTGTCTATGCCTACACTGGCCAGGCCGGCGGAACTCGCCTGGCACCCAAGCGCCAGGCCTCGCTTGAGTTCGCCCAGGAGCATCGGGAAATCCCAGTGCAGATGCCCCTCGATGGCGACGGGGCCGTTGGGGAATCGATGCACCGTCCGCAGAGCCAGCTTGCCGTCCCGCAAGCTGCCGAGCATGGCCCTGCCGCTGGCAGCGCCATAGTCAAAGGCTAGCAGATCAAGCTGATGCATCATCGGCCGGGCCGAGAGCGAGCGGTTTCCCGTCAGCTCATCTTGGTGGCTCGCTGCGCGATCTGGACGTACTGCATCCGCGTCTCATAGAGGGCCTGGTCAAGGAGCTTCTTCTCTTCGTCGGTGAGGTTGCCCTTGGTCTTCTCCTCCAGCACAGCCAGCATGTCCACGTGATGCCTGGCCAGGCCCAGGTCCACCAGCCGCTTCTTGGTCTTGGGGTCTTCTATGCCGCCAAGGGTCATGAAGGTCTGGGCAACCAGCGAACTGATCAGCGTGGTGAAGCTGGCGGGGGGAATGTCCCGAGGCCCGCCCCGGCCTCCCGCGGCACCGGCGGGCCGGTCCGCTTCCTCCGCCAGGCGTTCCTGCTCGGCCTGTGCCTGAGCCTTCCAATCGTCATCGACGATGATCTTCGGTTTGCCTTCCGTGTCTTCAGCCATCTCTTGGTTCCCGTGTGTCCTCTGTTTGATTCGGTCCGCCCGCCCGCAAGGGCCGTGTGGCCCGGGCACAGTAAAGCATACTGCCGGACGGTCGATATGCCAGCGCAAACGGCGCCCGCGACGGCCTGCCGGGCCTGGCCGAACGATCGGTGCACGGCGGAGCAGTTGTAGCGCCATGTGCGTCCGGCTACACTTGCCCGGGCGGCCGGCCAGGCGTCTGGCTTCCACGCCGCGCCGCGTCGGAACCTGGCAAGGAATAGTCACGTGCCCATCGACTTCACGGCGGACAGGTGGCCGAAGGTCTTGCGGAACGCTCAGCTCTGGTGGGCCGGCCGGCTCGGCCGGCCGTTGATACAGGTGAGCGTCGACGGCAGGGACCCCGGCAGGCCGGCGCCGTCTCTCCCGATGCATCATTTCCTTCCCAGCTACGGCCTCCAGACCCCCCCTGAGCAGATCGTGGACCGCCTCGACTGGGAGCTGTCGCGCCTGCGGTTCCCGGGCGACGCATTCCCTTCGCTGTTCACCAACTTCGGCGCAGGCGTAGCCGCCGCCTTCCTGGGGGCCGAGGTGGAGGCCCGCCACGAGACGGTCTGGTTCGCGCCTAAGGAGGTGAAGAACATCGCAGACCTTCACCTGCGATACGACAGCGCCAACCCCTGGCTGGCGCGGGTGCGCGACTTCCTCCGGGCCGCCGCCGACAGGTGGCGGGGAGCGGTTCAGGTCTCCATGACCGACTTGGGCGGCACGCTCGACGTGCTGTCAACATTCCGGCCAAGCCAGTTGCTGCTGCTGGACCTGTACGACCATCCCGACCAGGTCGAGCGGCTCGCGTGGGAAATACACGAACTCTGGTTCCGCTACTTCGACGAGCTCGACTCGATACTTCGCCCGGCCAACCCGGGCTATTCCGCCTGGCCGGGGTTCATCAGCGACCGGCCTCACTACATGCTCCAGTGCGACTTCTGCTACATGATCTCGCCGAACATGTTCGAGAGGTTCGTCAGGCCCGAGTTGGCGGCCACGTGCCGAAGGCTGGACCGGCCGTTCTACCATCTCGACGGCCCGGGCCAGTTGCGCCACCTGGATTCGATACTGTCTATCCCTGAGCTTGCCGGCGTCCAGTGGATTCCGGGGGCGGGGGCGCCCGACTGTCGCCACTGGCCGGATGTGTACCGCAAGATCAGAGACGCCGGTAAGCTCATCCAGATATG
>CAYGZI010000767.1:0-2598 GCA_964354245.1 uncultured Planctomycetaceae bacterium | reverse complement strand
CAAGCGCAGCGCAGTCCCACCGAGGAAGACGCGCCCGGTCTTGGTGGGACTGCGCTGCGCTTGTCCCACCCTACAACCGCGCTTCCGCAGCAAGAACGCATTCCCTTGGCGCTGGTCGGCGGCCCGCTTGCAGAAGAGGATTCCGGCTTGTTCGATCTGGTCGAGCGCGCCGGAGGCTGCGTGGTCCTGGATGCCACGGAGGGCGGCGAGCGGACCTTGCCCGCCCCCTTCGATCCCGAGCGCACCCGCACCGATCCTCTCGAAGAGTTGGTGGAGGCGTATTTCGGCACGATCCCCGACGTCTTCCGGCGGCCCAACGACCGGCTCTACCAGTGGCTCGGCCAGCAGATGGCGGCGCGAGGAGTGCGCGGCATCCTCTTCCGTCGCTACCTTTGGTGCGACCTCTGGCACGCCGAGCTGCACCGGCTGCGCCAGTGGAGCCCGGTGCCGGTCCTGGACTTTGACGCAGTCGGGGAAGAGGACAGCGCCACGGCCCGCATTGTAGGGCGGCTTGAGGCGTTTCTGGAAATGCTCCAATGAACGACTCTGCCCAACGAATCACACTCGACCAGTGGGACCAGCGCTACGCCGAGCTTTGCGCGGGCGGGCTGTGCGAGCCGTCCTACGGCGGCCCCTTGCGCCGGCACGTCCGCGAGGGCGACGTGCGTCTGCTCAAGCTCCGCATGGACAACTCGGCGGCGGCCCTGCGCCTGTGGAACTTCCTCCTCTCCGAAGAAGACCGCCTCCACCGGGCCCGCGCCGAGGGCAAGAGAATCGTCGGCACCATGAAGGACCTCGGCACCGTGCCCGTCATGGCCTATTCGCTCGATAGCGCGGTCGCCTTCTACCCCGACGGGGCCTGGTGGCTTCCCTGCGTGATGGAGGATTCCACGAGGCTGCTGCCCATCGCGGACTCGCTGGGGATCGACGAGTCGTTCTGCCCGGTGCGGGCCATGCTCGGGGCCTTCGTGGGCAAGGCGCATTTCCCAATTCCGGACGTGCTCACGTGCAGCGTCGGGGCGACATGCGACGACGTGGCGGCGATTGCCCAGCGGCTCGCCCACCTGGGCTTCCCGATCCTTTGGTGGGAGGTGCCGCACCGGCGGCGTCCGGAGCCGGGTGAAGCGTCCATCGAGCTTCCCGGCGGGTTCCTGGCCCCGGCAAGCCAGGTGGCCTTCGTCCGCTCGGAGCTCGATCGCGTGCGCGAGGCGATAGAAGCATGCGCCGGCCAGCGGCTCACCGACGAGCGGCTCTCGGCCGGGATTACCCGGGCCAATCGGGTACGCCGGCTCCTGGACGAGCTGCGCCGCCTCGGCTACGGCGCCAGCCCGTGCCCCTTGCCCGTGCTGGAAATGCTCATCGCGGAAATGCTTGCCATCCACTTCTGTTCGGATCGGGAGGAGACGATCCGCGTCTTGGAGGACTTGCTCGCGGAGGTGAAGAGGCGCGTCAATGCGGGAATCGGCGTTCTTCCGGCGGACGCGGTGCGCGTGTTCTGGGTCAATCCGGTGGCGGACCTGCGCGCGATGAATCTGCTGGAGGACGCGGGCGGCCGGGTGTGCGGCAGCGAGTATATGTTCTGCCACGCCCTCGACGCGATCCCCGAAGACCTTCCGCCGATGGAGGCCCTGGCCCGCATGGCCCTGGCCGATCCCATGGTCGGCTCGCCAGGGGACCGGGCGGAGCGGATTTGCCGCGATGCGCAGCGCTTCGGCGCCGAGGCGGTCGTGATCTCGCGGATCCCAGGGGCGAGCCACTGTGGCCTGGAGGGGACGATCATCGGCGACGCGGTGCGCGCGGGGCTCGGGCTTCCCGTGGCGGAGATCGAGGTGCCGCCGATCAGCGACTCGATCGAGCCGGCGTTGCGCACGCGGCTGGAAGCCCTTATAGAGACTGTGGTAGACGCCCGTGGGACGACTTGAAAGTCGTCCAACGAAAACTGTAGTGGGACGACTTGAAAGTCGTGCTACGAAGGCTGTAGAGGGACGACTTGAAAGTCGTCCTACGGAGAACGTAGGGGAGATTAGGTGGCGATGATTTACGCCGGCGTGGATGCGGGATCGCGGATGCTGAAGATCGTCCTGGTGGACGACGGGACCCTGGCCGTGACGGCTTCGGGCGTCGTGGATGAGGGGATCGACCAGGACGCGCTGGCCGAGCAACTTCTCCAGCGGCTGCTTGCCGAAGGCGGCTTGCGCCGGCAGGACGTGCGTGCGGTCGTGGCCACCGGCTACGGGCGCAAGCTCATCGGCATGGCCGACGCGGCGATCACCGAGGTCACTTGTCAAGCGTGGGGGGTCCGTCGCCGCGTGCCGGACGCCCGGACGATCATCGACATCGGCGGCCAGGATAGCAAGCTGGTGCGCCTGAAGCCCGACGGCGCCGTCAGCGATTTCGCGATGAACGACCGCTGCGCCGCCGGAACCGGCCGATTTCTGGAGGTCCTGGCAACGCGCCTCGGCGTGAAGCTCGCCCACCTCGGCGAACTGGTCCAGCGGAGCCGCAAGCCCGCCACGATCAGCAACATGTGCGTGGTCTTCGCCGAGACGGAGATCATCGGTCTGTTGGCCTCGGGCACTCTGCCCGAGGACATCGTGG
>CAYGZI010000766.1:0-2602 GCA_964354245.1 uncultured Planctomycetaceae bacterium | reverse complement strand
GGATGAACACCTGGCGCGGCGTGTTGGAGAGGTGCTCCTCGGCGCGGATCACGTGGCTGATCTCGAAATCGTGGTCGTCCACCACGCTGGCGAGGTGATAGAGGCACGAACCATCCGCCCGCTGGATCACATGGTCCTGCTCCCGGGCCCACTCAAACTCCACCCGGCCGCGGATCAGGTCGTCGAGGATCAAGGCGCCTTCTTGCGGCATCTTCAGTCGCACGACCGGCTTGCGTCCCTCGGCCACGAAGCGGGCCTGGTCCGCGGGCGTCTCGGCCATCCAGCGGCGGCTGTAGCGGAAGTCGCGCTTCTCCTGCTCGGCCGTCCGGCGCTCCGCTTGGATTTCCTCCGGCGTGGCATAGTCGCGATACGCCGCTCCCCGGGCGAGCAGTTCCTCGACCGCCGCCTGATGCCGGGCCGAGCGCTGCGACTGGTAGTACGGGGCGTGTGGTCCGCCGACCTCGGGCCCCTCGTCCCAGTCGATCCCCAGCCAGCGCAGCCCGCGGAGGATCGGCGCCAGGGCCTCCTCGACGTTTCGCTCTTGATCGGTGTCGTCGATCCGGAGGATGAACTGTCCCCCATGCCGCCGGGCGAAGAGCCAGCAGAAAAGGGCGGTCCTCACCCCGCCGATGTGGAGGTATCCGGTCGGACTGGGGGCAAATCGGGTGCGTACTTTCATGAGGAACGATGAGCCTGGGTCCCTGCGAAGCTGAACAAAGCCGTTAGTTGACTATACCGGCGGGGCGATGTCCAGCTATCCGGCGCGGGCCCGACGCTCCTGGCGCATCCGCTCCAGGCGCTCGCGCAGGGCCCTCTTCTCCTGCTTGGTCAGTCTGCGTGAGACCTGGCCGTTGGGCCACCCGCCGCCGAGCGCGGAGGTCGAGGGGGAAGTGGGCACGGAACTCACCGGGGTGAACATGGACGGCGCCGAGACCGGCTGGCTGGCGCTGAGAATCGCCGGGGTCGGAGCGGGAAGCCCGTGCGGCGGGTGTATTGTCAGCGAGGTCCCGCCCGCCAAGCCCGCGGCCCTGATCCGGGCTCCGATCTCGTCCTCCGCGTCCTCGTCAATCTGGGATTTCTGAGGAAGAAGCCCTTTGGCGTCGAGAATGACGTGCCGGGCATGGAGGCCCATGGCCAGCAGGACCAAGAGATCCCCGGCCAGCACGGATCCGCGGATGGCGATTGCCGGGTCGAGGTCCTCGGGCAGCTCGATCCAGCCGAATTGGCCCGCCACGGCAGCCGCAAAGGAGGCCAATCCCAGGATCAAGGTTGCCGCGGAGAGCCGGCACGATCGCATGTCAGCCAGGAGCCGCGTGCCGATGCCGCCCAACAGGAATCCGTAGGCAATGACCCACCAGACCGACCCATCCCCCAAGAGTCGGGCTCCGGTCAGCGCGACCATGGCTGCGGCGAAGGCTTGGTGGAGGCCGGCGGTCGTGTCGATGCTCAGCAAGAGCCAGCATGCTGCGGCCCAGAGCCAGACGCGGTAATGCCCGCGGTAGTCGTCGGCCTTGAATCGCCGCACGCCGTAGACGATCAGGGCCGTCAAGGCGGCCACAGCCAGGAGGATCGAGGAGAACCATGTCGCGAGGCTGCCGCGCACGGTCAGATCAAAGGCTGCGGCCTGCGGCTGGCCGGTCCATTGGGCCAACCGCGGTTTGTGGCCGTGGAGTGCGACCAGCGCGACGATGGCCCCAGCGCCCAGCGCGAACAGGACCAGGAAGGAGATGAGGCGGGAAGGGACGAGGTCCGTGGGACGGGGCTGTTGGTGCAGGAACTCGGCGTCGCCGTAGTTTTTCGACCGCCTCGGCACGGGAGAAGCGACCGCACCCGCCCCCCATTGCCAGGGACCGAGTTGGCCCCCTGACGCGGAGGCAGCCAGGGTATCGTTCAACACCCGGCGCCGTCGGTCGTCGCTGCGTCCGCCTCGGCGGAAAAGCATAGAGCACCCTGTCAAGAAACGACGCATCTTGGGCGGCGCGAGGCCCCCTCTTCTCGATTCGGCAAATCCTGGGCGGAGATAAAGGCGGCGATTGAATGGGCCCCGGTTTCTCAGAAATCCCGAGAACGTACAGTCTATCCAGCCATTTCATCTTGCGCACTTCCACCGGGCCGACACGGCCCGGCTCTGAACCCCGAATCCCGAACCCCGAACCCTGAACGCTTGCCCCTTGTCTGCCCCGGGCGAAGTTCGATAATGAGCCTCGGGCTTCTCCGGAATGGTACGGGCGACGCTCTTGCACCGAGGAGGGGTGAGGTTTCATGCCGCTATTGGTTGTCGGATCGGTCGCGCTGGACGGCGTCCAGACGCCTACCGAAACACGCGAGAACCTGCTCGGCGGGTCCGCAGTCTACTTCTCGTATGCCGCCAGCTACTTCACCCCCGTGTGCCTGGTCGGAGTGGTGGGCGACGACTGGCCCGCGGAGCACACCGAGTTTCTCCGCTCGCGCCAGATCGACACCCGCGGCTTGCAGGTGATCCGCGGGGCAAAAACCTTCCGCTGGCGCGGCAAGTACTTCAACGACATGAACCAGCGGGAGACGGTGGACGTTCAGTTGAACGTGATGAACCAGTTCGACCCCGTGCTGCCGGACGACTTCC
>CAYGZI010000765.1:0-2602 GCA_964354245.1 uncultured Planctomycetaceae bacterium | reverse complement strand
GGTTCCTCTTCTCTGATTCCGTTGGGAAGGTCGAGGCCGAAGGTTTGGGCCAGGTTCTTTGGCGTTTCTTAGTAGGACAGCGTCGGAATTGGGGTCGTTGGATTCGCGTCGGATCAATCTATGCTCAAGCACCGCTTGCCGGAGGTATTCTCGGTTTTGTGCGGCGGCGCCCTCGCTACCCCGGGAGGTGAGCGACCATGACAATCTCGTTTTCATGCAAGTGTGGGAAAGAGTTGAAGGCAAAAGAAGCGTTGGCCGGCAAAAGGGCTAAGTGCCCACGTTGTGGTGCGGTATTGGTGATCCCGGTCCCTTGCGACGGCGCGGCAGTGATTCGATCGCTCGGCGCAGCCGCCGCCGAACCGTCGGTGGCAGATCGGCCACGAGATGAGCCCTCAATCCGCCCACCCCCACTGCCGGAACGTAGTCCCCCACCGGGCATAGAGGCGTCGACGGACTCTGGTGAAAAAGCACGAGAGACACGCGCGATCTGCGCCAATTGTCGGAGCCCCTTACGCCGAGTGGAAAGCCATGGCGAACCGACGGGGCGGGTCGTTTGTCCCAGGTGCGATCTTAAGGCTGGCATTTGCCCTGTCTGCGGGGCCGAACTTGGCACATCTTTCGCCGAGAATTGTCGAAGGTGTAACTCCTGGTGGCTCAGCGTTGTCCACCAGAAGATCGCTTCTTCTCATAGGACGCCACAGTCCGACGCGATTATCGGCCAATCTGCATCGGGAGACGAATCGCAACAGACACCGTCGCAGAAGACGAACACGCTTAAGGCTATTGCACGCAACCTGGGTTGCGTCGTCCCGATCTTGTGCGTGGTCGCAGTAGTAGTAGGGCTGATGACACTCGAGGGGCCTTTACGCATGCGATTGATCGGCTGTCTGATGGTACTAGGAGGAGTTGTCCTTCTCTCAGAGCCGTTTGTGGAGACCAACCCTTACGTAAGCTTTCGCAACTCACTGTTCTTCTGCCCTGTCGGCATCGCCTGTGCTCTAGCCGGTGTCGGCGCATTGATCTTCGGAGAGGTCCCTGCCTGGTTCGAGGATTTCGCAAGCGAATTGCTCCATCGCTTGCGCTTTGTCGGGAATCCGTGACGTTTCGTGGCGCTCGAAACGGGGACGCAGCTAGTTTTGTCGTTCTCTCCGCCCTCCGAGGTCCACGGGTCGAGAACCTGAGGCCTCCTCACCCGTTATCCCTACGTTCCTCGTCCCCGGTCGTTTGCCCCTTCTCAAGCACCCAATGTACACCGGCACAGCGACGTGCCAATGGGGCGGCCATTCCCCGTGGGGGAATCGGGAGGGAAACGCGGTCGGGCCTCATCGAGCGGGTGTCCCTCCTACTCGCGATTCTGTTGGCGGTGCTTCATCGCCGCCCGGCTGATTTCTTCCATGCTCTTGTCCGGCCAAAGCGTCCGCTGCCATTTGGTGTAGTCAAACGGCTCGCGACGGATCAAGGCAATGAACTTCTCGGCCTGCACTTCGCCAAGGGCCTCTACGAGCGCGCTCAAGCCCGCGGCCTTGATTTCTGTGTCTGTGTACATCACTCCACCTCAAGGACAAATCGCGTTGGATCCGCCACGGCGATCCCAACGAAGCCCCGCATCTTGCTCACCAACACGTCATCCGTCGTCAAGAAGAAGTC
Organism: uncultured Planctomycetaceae bacterium; assembly: GCA_964354245.1. Taxonomy (GTDB): domain Bacteria; phylum Planctomycetota; class Planctomycetia; order Pirellulales; family Thermoguttaceae; genus CAYGZI01. Next base: position 955 of record CAYGZI010000765.1, on the reverse strand, counting down.
GCACCCGGCCGCCATGGCGCAGGCGATGTGGATCGCGTCCTTGGCCGGCACGCCCCGATCCGCGATCTCCCGCGCCTGCCCCAGAACCGCCGCGCTCTCCTCCACATCCACACTCGCCGCAACCCTCCAACGGGCAATCACCTCGCGGCGCTCTTCAAACGGGTTGGCCTGATTCTCATAGTCCAGCATGTAGGACCACGCCAACTCGATTCTTCCGTCCTTGACTCGCTGCTGGATCTCCAGCTTGGCCTCAGTTTCGAGGCGAATCCGCGCCTGACTCTGGTCGTCAAACGGGCGGTTGAAGCAGCAGTTGTCCAAGTACACTCGCATCTATCGCAACGCCGTTGGCTTCAGCATACCTTGAATGCGGACATCCGGCAATCCAGCACAGGTGCAAGAAATGCCGGGGCGACGGTGGAGCCGATCCGGGCAGGCTTCGTCCGCTCACTCGGCGGCCGCGTCAAACGCGCCGTTGCCCCAGGATGGCCTCCAGGCAGCGCGTGGCCGCCGGGAGCGGATCGGCCAGGAGCCAATCGACGTCGATCCAGAAGCCGGGCAGGGCACGGCTGCGGAAAAGGCGGTTCTCTTCCAGCGGAGCCAGTTGGTAGCGGCCCTCCTCCAGCACGAGGAACTCTACGCGCTGTTGGATCGGGTCGATGATCCAATACTCGGGGACGCCCGCCTCTTCGTACAGCCGCCGTTTATCTTCGTAATCGCGGTGCCGGCTCTCGCGAGAGACCACTTCCACGGCGATGTCCGGTCCGCCGCGCATGCCGCCCTCCTCGACCAGCTCCACGCGCTCCGGACGCACGTACACCACATCGGGCTCCGGGGCGCGAAGGTCGCTCAGCCGGCACGCAAAGCGGCTGAAAAACACCTTTCCGCCGGTAGCGAGGGCCTCGAGGAAATCCTGAAGGAGGCGGTAAATGAACCCGGTCAAGTCGTTCGCGCGGCG
>CAYGZI010000764.1:0-2604 GCA_964354245.1 uncultured Planctomycetaceae bacterium | reverse complement strand
CGCCACCCGCCACCCGCCACCCGCCACCTATCACGCGCCACCTGCCATCCACGCCCAGGGCAAGCACGTCGTGGTCATCGGCGGCGGCGACACGGGAAGCGACTGCGTCGGCACGTCGATCCGCCAAGGGGCCGCCTCGGTCACTCAACTGGAGATCCTCCCCAAGCCGCCCGAAGGACGCAATCCCGAGACCCCCTGGCCCCTATGGCCCAAGATCATGCGGACCTCCAGCTCGCACAAAGAGGGCTGCGAGCGCCGCTGGAGCGTCCTGACCAAGGAACTCACGCCGGGCTCAAGCGGCCGCGTGGCCGAGCTGCACGGCGTCGAGATCGACTGGGTCCGCGGCCCCAAGGGCTGGGAAATGCAGGAGCTGCCCGGCGCCGAATTCGTGCTCAAAGCCGACCTGGTCCTGATTGCGATGGGCTTTCTGCACGTGGTTCACTCGGGTCTGGTCGAGCAGCTCGGCATCGAGCTGGACAGCCGCGGCAACGTCCAAGTCCGCGAGTGGATGACCAGCCAGCCAGGCATCTTCGCCGCCGGCGACACGTCGCGCGGGGCCTCGCTGGTGGTCCACGCCATCGACGAAGGACGCCAGGCCGCCGCCGCGGTCGACCGGTGGCTCAAAGGTGCGCAGCCGTAGCCGTAGGTCATGCTTCAGCATGGCGTGCCCCGTCGCCTCGCGCCGAACGTCCCGCTTCGGCACGAAAACGAGCCTCTTCTCGTCACGGGTCCCTCCGCTGAAGACTCGGCAGCAATCCCAGCAGTGCCTTGCGCAGCTCCTTGGCATCGCGCCGGTCGAGGATCCTCTTGCGGACCCGCGCCGGCAAGTGGGCCAGCCGCCCGGCTTCCGTCGCCACCGGGGCCACCTCGGCCGGCAGGGACAGACCCGCGTAGAACTTCCGCGTGGCTTCCCAGGCCGCGACCCCGACGTCCGTGACCGCAAGCCGGCAATCCCCCAGCACGTGGCACGTCGGCCTATCGTGTTCGACCGACAGCCACTGCCCGTATTCCAGCCGCCGGATCAGTCGCGAGAATGCGCTCAGACCGCGCGGAATGCCCAGCTCACGCAGGGCCTCGCGAAGCTCGGCCGGCCTCTTCGGACCGCCGGAAAGAACGTGCAGCACGACGAACTGAAGCGGCGTCAACTCGGGAAGTTCCATGACCGGTGGCCTCCTTCCCCTCCAATCTAGACCCGCGCAACGCCCGCTGTCACCATCGCTTCTTGGGCCACCCTCGGCACGTCCCAAAGCCCGGCAAACGCGTTCTTGGTCAAAAACCAGCACTCTTGCCCAATCCTTGGCCCCCGGCCATTTCTTGCGTCTACGGCCTGGCGCAAGAACTCGGCTTGTGGCATGTACTTACGTCGACGTACAATGACGCAAGTCAGTCCCCTCAACAGAACTATGTGCAACAGCATAAGAGGGGTTTCGACGTAAGTCTATGAAGCCAAGTGACTTGCAGCGCAAGTCGCCATCATGGCAACTTCCCTCTCCACGTCGCTTCCCATAAACCACCACTTACGTCAACGTTCCCCCCAAGCCGACCGCCGCAAGACCTTATCCAGACGCCACTTCCGCCGCCTCACCCCGCCGCCCGCTCGACGTAACCCCAGGTTGCCCCCATGGCAATTCTCCCCGTTTGCCATCGCGCCCCATGGCAATTGCATAGGGGTACAATCGAGCGCTTTGTATCGCTGCTGGATAACCCCGTCGGGCCATCACCGCCCCCTCGTTCCCACGCTTCGCGTGGGAACGAGCTCCGCGTGGGAACGAAAAGATCACCCCATCACCTGGATCTTGTAGCCCCTTCACGTCCCTGCCTTACGCTTCTGCATGAATCCAAGCATCCGTTCTGCCTCCCGGCGCACCGTCTCGTTCGGGTGCGATTGCGCCGCCCCGCGGAGCCCGTCCGCATCGTCCAGCACGTCTAGCGTCATCAACGCGTGCCCTTGAACGCCTACGTCGTCGGAAGACCAGAGAAGCGCCCGTACCTCTTGCCGTAGCCCCGAATACCGGCTCATGTCGATGACGAACAGCGCCCCAATGAGTGTGTTCTTATCGCTGGATGCCAATGCCTTCTTCAAGTACGGTTCCGCAGCGCCTCGGTAGCGCTCGATGAGTATAGCTTGCGCGTAAAGCCGCACATCTTCGTCAGGGTGGGCGAGATAGCCAATGATGGCAGGCACGGCCTTCTCCGTGGGTTCCTCTCTCAGCAAGTCAATCTGCTGACACTCCGGCTTTGACATGACGCACGCCGTATAGTACTGGTCTTCGAGAAACCGCGCGCTCGTGATGCCATTGAGAAGAATGTGCGCAAGCACCAGCGGAAGAAGACTCCTGAGCTTGATCCGCCACGTGCCCAGCACCATGCCGAGCAGGAAAGCCGAGATCGCGAATTGCGGCTCGCGAAGGGAGTGTGCCAACGCGAAGCCGACGGAGTGGATCAACAGGGCGACACCCGACCGCGTCACTTTCCTCAACTGCTCAAGAACGTAGGCCCGCCAGAAGACCTCTTCCGCGATCGGTGTGAGCAACACGATGATGACTCGAAATTGTCCCGAGCGTAGTTGAAATAGAAGATGGCGGTTCCTCAGGTCCGGGCGGT
>CAYGZI010000763.1:0-2605 GCA_964354245.1 uncultured Planctomycetaceae bacterium | reverse complement strand
CCGCCCTGCGCCCGTGGTCGAGGTTTCCGGCCGCACGTACCCGGTGGAGACCCGTTGGCGGCCCATCGAGCCGGACGAGGAGCAGAGCGATCCCGACCCGGACGACGCCCTCTTCGATGCCGTTGCGGAGCTGGCCTCGCTCGGCGCCGGCGACATCCTCATTTTCATGCCCACGGAGCGCGACATCCATCAGACGGCCAAGGACCTCCGCGCCCGCAAGATTCCCGGCGACTACCCCGGCCACACCACGGAGATCGTGCCGCTTTATGCACGTCTGTCTATCCAGGAGCAGCAGCGGATCTTCCAGCCGCACACAGGCCGGCGGATCGTGATCGCCACCAACGTGGCCGAGTCATCGCTCACCGTACCCGGCATCCGCTACGTGATCGACCCCGGCACTGCGCGGATCAGCCGCTATTCGCCGCGGACCAAGACCCAGCGATTGCCGATCGAGGCCATCTCGCAGGCCTCGGCCGATCAGCGGGCCGGGCGTTGCGGGCGGATCGGCCCCGGCGTCTGCGTGCGCCTCTACAGCGAGGAGGATTATCAGGGCCGCGAGCGGTTCACCCCGCCCGAGATCCAGCGGAGCAACCTCGCCGCGGTGATCCTGCAAATGAAGGCCTTTCGCTTCGGCCAGATCGAGAGCTTCCCGTTTCTCGATCCGCCGCGGGCCGACGCGATCCGCGACGGCTACAAGACGCTCGTCGAGCTGGGGGCCCTCGACGAGCACTACGAGTTGACCGAGCTGGGCCGGCAGTTGAGCCGCTTGCCGGTCGATCCGCGGATCGGGCGCATGATCCTCGCCGCCCGCGACGAAAACTGCCTGAGCGAGATGCTCATCATCGCCGCGGCCCTGGAGATCCAAGACCCGCGCGAGCGGCCCCTCGAAAAACAAGAGGCGGCCGACGAGTGCCACGCCCAGTTTGCCGACCCGGATTCCGATTTCCTCGGCTACCTGAAGCTCTGGGATTTCTACCACCAGCTCAAGGGGCGGCTTTCGCGCGGTCAACTCCGCAAGGCGTGCCGGCAGAACTTCCTCTCGTACAATCGCATGCGCGAATGGACCGACATCCATTTGCAACTCTTGGACTTCGTGCGCGAGGCCGGATTGCGCCCGAGCCAGCGCCGCGACGAATACGAGCCGATCCACCGGGCCATCCTCACGGGACTACTCAGCAGCGTGGCGATGTGCGGCGAGTCGGGCCAGTACAGCGTGGCCGGCGGCGGCAAGGCGTTCCTCTGGCCCGGTTCCGGCATCGCCGGCGCCAAGCCCTGGTGGGTTGTGGCCGCCGAGCTGATCGAGACCGGACGCCGCTACCTCCGCTGCTGCGCGAAGATTCAGCCCCGCTGGGTCGAGCCGATCGCCGCCCACCTCGTGAAGCGGTCGTACAGCGACGTCCACTGGGACCGGGACAGTGCCTCGGCCGTGGCCATGGAGAAGGTGTCGCTCTTCGGGCTGACGCTCGTCTCCGGGCGCCGGGTCCGCTACGGGCCGATCGAACCGGCCGCCTCCCGCGAGCTTCTCATCCAGCACGGCCTGGTCGAAGGCGAGATGGACCGCCCGTCCGAGTTCCTCATTCACAATCAGAAGCTCATGGAGGAGATGGAGCAGCTCCAGGCGAAGCTCCGCCGCAACGACCTGCTCTTGGGCCCTTGGGCCCGCTACGAGTTCTACGACCGGCTCATCCCGCCCGACGTCTACGACGGCCCGCGCCTGACCAAGTGGCTCCGCAGCGCCGAGCGCAAGGACCCTCGCGTGCTGCACATGACGAAGGCCGACCTCGTGCAGGAGGAAGCCGCCGAGGTTCCGCCGGAGCAGTTCCCCGATTCCCTTCCCGTCGAGCGCATGGAGTTGCCGCTGGATTACCAGTTCGAGCCCGGCGCGGAGGAAGACGGAGTGACGGTGAGCGTGCCGCAGGAGGCGCTCAATCAGCTCGACCCCGAGCGCATCGGCTGGCTGGTGCCCGGCCTCTTGGAGGCGCGGATCACGGCCCTGATCCGATCGCTCCCCAAGCAGGTCCGGCGCCTCCTGGTGCCCGCTCCGGACACGGCCCGGCGGGCGCTTGCGGAACTCCGCTTCGGCGAAGGGGACCTGCGCGAGACCCTCGCTCGCGTGCTCAGCCGCATCGCCGGCCAACAAGTCTCGCCGCGCGACTTCGAGGAAGACAAGGTGCCGGACAGCCTCCGCATGAACGTCCGCGTGGTCGATGCCGCGGGCAATCCTCTGGCGCACGGCCGCGACCTTGACGCCGTGCGCCGGCAACTTGGCATGGAGGCCGCGGCCGCGGTCTCGGCCCTCGACGATCCCCGCTGGAACCGCGACGGGCTGGTGACTTGGGACCTCGACGAGCTGCCCGAGGAAGTCGAGCTTCGCCGCGGCGGGCTCTGCTTCAAGGCCTATCCGATGCTGGTGGACCGGCAGCAGTCGGTCTCGCTCCGCTTGACGGATTCCCCGCAGCGGGCCGCCCAAGAGACGCGCCACGGCTTGCGGCGTCTTTTCGTGTTGGCCGATGGCCGGCGCTTGCGAGAGCAGGTCGATTGGCTTCCCGGCCTCAGCCAAATGCTGCTCCACGCCGCATCGATTTCCCAATTCGACCTCCGCCAG
>CAYGZI010000762.1:0-2606 GCA_964354245.1 uncultured Planctomycetaceae bacterium | reverse complement strand
CGACCGTCATCGGCGAAGGCACTAAGATCGACAACCAGGTGATGATCGCCCACAACTGCCGCATCGGACGCCACAACATGCTTTGCGCCCAGGTGGGAGTCGCCGGCAGCACGACCACCGGGGACTACGTGGTGATGGCCGGGCAGGTTGGAGTGCGCGATCACGTCCACGTCGGCGACCGCGCGGTCTTGGGCGCGATGGCCGGCGTGATCAACGACGTGCCCGACGACGCCCGGCTGGTCGGCATCCCCGCCACTCCCGAACGCGAGCAGATGGTCAAGCAGGCCGCCCTGGCAAAGCTGCCCGAGATGCGCCGCCAGCTCAAACAGCTCCAGGCCATCGTGGAGCGGCTCGCCGGGCAGATCGACGCCGCCCATGCGTCCGCGGCCCAGTAGCCAGACATTCTCCCATGCCGACGAGCACCTCGAATCCGGCACGCGGCTCAGCCCCAAACGGCCGATCGCAGCCGCGCATCGGCCTGCTGGCCGGCTGGGGGCGCTACCCGATCGTGCTGGCCGACGCCCTGCGCCGCCAAGGCTACCGCACCTATTGCCTCGGCGTGGCCGGACATGCCGACCGCGCCCTGGCCCGCGTCTGCCACGATTTCCGCTGGATCGGCCTGGCAAAGCTCGGCCACGCCATCCGCTACTTCAAGCGCCACAAAGTCACCGAGGCCGCCATGGTCGGCAAGATCCACAAGGTCTCGCTCTTTCAGCCCTGGCGGTGGCTCAGGCACCTGCCCGACCTGCGCACGCTGCGGGCCTGCATCCCCCATTTTCTCACGCGGCGCAAGGACTGCCGCGACGACTCACTCCTGCGCATGGTGGTCCACGAGTTCGCCGCCGACGGCATCCGCTTCCAGCCGGCGACCGACTACGCCCCGCAGTTGCTCATCCCCGAGGGGCAGCTCACGCGCCGCGGCCCTTCGCCGTGGCAGGACAAGGACATCCGGTTCGGATGGACCGTGGCCAAGCAGCTTGGAGGGCTCGACATCGGCCAGAGCGTGGCCGTGAAGGACCAGGCCGTGTTAGCCGTCGAGGCCATCGAAGGCACCGACCAGTGCATCCGCCGCGCCGGAGCCCTCTGCCGCGCCGGCGGGTTCACCGTAGTCAAGGTCGCCAAGCCCCAGCAAGACATGCGATTCGACGTCCCCACGGTCGGGCTGGACACGCTCCGCACCCTGGCCGAATCCGGCGGGCGCGTGCTGGCCGTCGAGGCCGGCAAGACAGTCCTCCTGGACCGCGATGCCGTCGTCGATTTTGCGGACCGATACAAGCTGATCGTCGTAGCAATTACCCCGGGAGCCCTGGACCAGTCGAGGGAAAGGTAGAAGAGACGCGAGCCGCGCCGGGTCCATCCCGCGACCCGACCGCGCTCGTCCCGCACGTTAGCCTTCCTCACGCCTCACTTCCAGCATCCCGCCAGAGACTCGCATGGACCCAGGGCTCCGGGGGCTTTTTGTGGGGCGGATTCCCAATCCGCCGGCGCATTGGGGGACGATTGTCTCTGCGGGCAATCTGCGCAGGGAGCCAGCACGCCCGGGAGGACTCGAACCTCCAACCGGCGGATTAGAAATCCGCTGCTCTATCCCTTGAGCTACGGGCGCCCAAGATTCAGCCTGTAGACGAACGCACCGACCATGGCTCATTCTAACGCGACCGGGGGCTCGTGCCAGCCGAGTAGGGCAGGCGTCTCTCCTGCCCAGGCGAAGTAGGGTTCAGGGTTCAGAGCCGGGCCGTGTCGGCCCGGCCACTGGCTCCGAGTCCGCGAGGTGCGTCTCCCCTTTCGCTTTCCCTTTCCCCTTCCTCCAGCCTCCAGCCTCCAGCCTCCAGCCCCCAACCTCCCAATTGACCAGCCCCCCGTCGCCACCGCGCCCGGTCTTGGCCAAAACCGACTTGTTGGCCAACATAGCGTTTCGGGCCCGTTTTGGCCAAGAAGCGGCCAGAGCGTAATCCTTTGCCAGGTCAGGACTTAACGACATATCCTAAAGGGCATCCACCACCCTCCATCGGCGGTATGGCAAACAGCCTCCCATAAAACCGCATCTAACCCCCAACCCCGCAACCGCTTGCGTCCCAACGCAAGAATCCGTTCCGCGCAAGAATCCCGCCCCTTCTTTTTCCCTGTTAATCTGGGCCAGCAAGGCCCATCAACCCCTTCCCGCCCAACGCCTTGCGCATGTCAATCTGCGCCCTCTCCGCCCAATCGTGTGGCACAAAATGAAGTATTGACAACCCCGTGTCCAACCTCGCGCCCGGCGCCATCCCAAGAAGCCCCTTGTCCAACAACCCCGCAGCCCTCGGCAGCCCCAAGCCCACCAACCAAATACGCCGGCAAAAAGGGGACTGGCTCCGAGTCCGCGAGGTGCCTGTCCCCTTTTGTGCCCCCGGAAAGGCCAAGGGGACTGGCTCCGAGTCCGCGAGGTGCCTGTCCCCTTTTGCTCCCGAGTTTCCCTGGACACCGCCACGCCCCGCGCACCCACTCTTGACCACCCCTTTTTGACCACCACAACAACCCCAAAACCGCCACTTGACCACACGTCAACTTCCTCCTTGCCAACCACTTACGACTTGCCCCCGCGCACCGCTCAACAACCCCCTGTTCCC
>CAYGZI010000761.1:0-2613 GCA_964354245.1 uncultured Planctomycetaceae bacterium | reverse complement strand
TGCAGGCCGGCGGTGTCAAAGCGGATCGTCTCGGAGACGAAACGGGCGGAACCGTCGACGAACGAGAACACGGCGCCGCCGGGATGGTGGCTGCTGAAGGCGTTCATGCTGGTGGGGTGGTTCGGCTTGTCCGAGACCGACGAGCTCACGGTGTTCATGGCGCCGCTCCCGCCGGGGCCGCACCAGGAGGGCCATGAGGCGTCGTTATTGAGATTCGCGATGGAGGCGGTCCGCTCGCCCAAGGCGATGGTGCATCCGGTGCCGTCGGTCACGAGCTGCATGCGCGTCCCGCTCTCGCCGTAGAAGACCCCGTTGTTCTGCTTTGTCAGGTGCGTGGCGCCGGAGAAATTGTAGAACCCGCGGCAGCCCGTGTAGTTGGCCGAGGCCACCTTGGGATAGGGAGCCCCCTGGTGCGTCCTCATCCGCCCAATAAGCGAGGACGGACAGCGAAATACGGACAGGTCCACCTGGAGCATGGGCATCAAGGCGGGATCGTTGATGACCTGCTCCAGCGTGTACTTCGTGGGGCTCAGTTTGTCCTGCAACGGGCACTGCTCGATGTAGGGCATGAGAAAGACCCCCCAGGCCCATCCCCCGGGGGTGTTGTTGCCCAAGTGGCCGCGGACCATGAACCCCGGCGGGAAACTGGAGTACGTGCCGTGGTAGTTGTGCATCGCCAGCCCAAGCTGGTGCAGGTTGTTGGAGCATTGGAGCCGGCGCGCGGATTCTCGGGCCGACTGCACGGCCGGCAGCAAGAGCGCCATCAAGATGCCGATGATGGCGATGACCACCAGAACCTCCACCAACGTAAACGCTCGCCTGCGCGATCTCATGGCTGCCTGGTTTCGCAACGGGGTTTCGGGGGACCTTGGCGTGGGCGCGGCCCTCCGGGCCCGGCCGCAACCACACCACGCGACATCCTAATGCGGGACCGCGCCCAGGTCAAACCTCCGCGACACCCTCCCAACGGGGCGCAAGAGAGGGGTCTCCCCCTGCGGCGGGGGACCGGTCTTGATTCCGCGCCGCGGGGCCGCAATCGGGGGTTCGGGGGCTTGAGTTTGCCGCGGCTGCGACTACGCTCAGAGTCGTTCCAGGTCGTTCGGACATCGATTTCGTCTCGAAAGGAGAGACTGCCATGCGACACCGTCTCGCGAAGACATTAGTCCTTATTCTCCTGCTCGTCGCTGCCACGGTCTTGTGGGGCGCAGCTCCAGCCTTGGCTCAGCGGGGGCCCAAGTCTCCCGGCAGGCCGCCGAAGCCTCCCAAGCCGCCGATCGCTCTCGGCGCCGCCGCACCGGCCATACCGCCTATCCAAAAGCCCAAGGGCCTCCCGGGCTTGCCGGTGAAATCGTTGGCCGATCTGGGCCGGCTCGCCCTCAGTGTCGCCGTCCCCTTGCTCTCGGGCAACAAGACCGACCTGCTCTCGGGCAACGAGACCGAGCTGCTCTCGGGCAACGAGGTGGAACTCCTCTCCGGCAATAAACCGGAAATCCTGTCCGGGAACAAGCCGGAGATCCTGTCCGGCAATGAGACGGAGCTGTTGTCCGGCAACAAGACCGAATTGCTCTCCGGCAATAGCCCGAGGCTCCTGAACGGGAACAAGACGGAACTGCTCTCGGGCAACAAGCCGGAGCTGCTGAACGAGAACCGGGTGTGGCTCCTCTCGGGCAACAAGCTGGAGATCCGGTTCGAGAACAGCGGCAACAACAACGGCAATCACGGGCCTTCGATGATCGGGCCGCCGGGCAGGATGCAACCGGGCGGGCCGATGCCGGGCGGGCCGATGCCGGGCGGGATGCCGCCGGGCGGGATGCCTTCCGGCGTGAGGCCCGTACCTGGGCCAGGGGCAATCGGTCCAGGCGGAATGGGGCCAGGCGCATTCCAGCCTGGCGCACCCGGCCCAGGCGCACCCGGGCGAGGCGCACTCAGACCCGGCGCAACCGGCCCAGGCGCACCCGGGCGAGGCGCACTCAGACCCGGCGCAACCGCACCTGGCGCGCCGGGGCCCGCGGTGTCGCCGCAGGGCAGACGTCCGGCGGCTTCAGCGGGTGGCGACGCCCCGGGCCGGGCAGTACCGCCCTCGGAGCGATTCAAGCAGCTCGATCTGAACGGCGACGGCGTGGTCTCGCTCGAGGAGTTCCTCCGCGCCACCGCGAGGTGACGACGAAGTGGCAAGGGGCGGGAGCTGAGGGACGAGGGAGCCGCGCGGGTAGATGTCGGCGACATGCGGCTCCCTGCGGATCGCGAGTGCCCGTCTCGTTTTCGCGCGCCACCCCGAGCCGGACTCACCGCCGGCCATCGGGTAGAGGGCGGGAGAATATATGAGAAGGGTGTGAAGGCGGTCAGGACGCGGGGGTTCCGCTCAGTCGGAGCACCCTTCATTTCCCGCCCCTCTCCCCTGGCGGACTGTACGTTCTTACCGTACAATACGTCCTTTGCGTGGGTCGTCGATCCCTGCACCGGGACAATCGCCCATGACTCCCACCGAATTCGTGGCCAAGTGGCAGAACGTCCGTCTGAGCGAGCGGAGCGCGTGCCAACAGCACTTCTGCGACCTCTGCGACCTGTTGGACCACCCCAAGCCCGCCGAGGCCGATCCCGAGGGGACCCACT
>CAYGZI010000760.1:0-2616 GCA_964354245.1 uncultured Planctomycetaceae bacterium | reverse complement strand
CCCTCACCCCCCGAACGCCTCGCGGATCTTCGCCGTCTCTCTCGGGCACGCCACCCGCGGGTCCTCTCGCTCTTCGTATTCCAGGGAGACGTAGCCGCGGTAGCCGGCGTCGGTGAGTATCTTGGCCAAGCGGCGGTAATCGGCCTGGGTCCGCTTGCCGGCGACCGACAGCGAGACCTTGATGTGCGTGTTGATCGTGTAGGGCGCGATCTTGGCCAGGTCGCCGTACGGGTCGGCCCCGCCGAAGTTGCCGCTGTCGAAATTGACCCCGAACCACGGGCTCTTGACTCCTTGGATCAGGCGGAGCATCCCGTCCACTTGGGCAGTCAGCCCGCCGTGGTTTTCCAGGGCCAAGTGAACGCCGTGCTGGCCGGCGTAGTCGCAGCACTCTTCGATCGCCGCAATCGCCACCTGGTAGGCTTCATCGAGCGTCTGGTTCCCCCGGCGGCTGCCGGAGAAGATGCGGATCACAGGGGCCCCGAGGAGTTCGGAGTAGTCGATCCACTGCTTGACCATCCGGATCTGCGCCTTGAGCTTCTCGGCGTCCGGCTGGCAGAAATCGTTGCCCACGGCCGTGCCGGAGATGTCCAGCCCAAGGAGGAAGGCCAGGTGCTTCACTTGCCGGAGATACTCCGGGGTGAGCTTCCTGGGGAAGTAATAGGAGGTAAGCTCCGTCCCCTCCAGGCCCATCTTGGCACAATCGGCGATAAACTCCTCCAGCGTCATCTTGGGCGGATTGCCGGTCAAAAGGTCCCGGTAGCTATAGCCCGCCAGGCTGAACTTGAACTTGGGCTTGCCGGTGCGTTTGATCGGCTCGATGGCGTGGCTCTCGTTGGGGAGCAGGCCGCCGCCGATCCCGCCGGCCGCCCCGGCCGCCACCAGGGCGGCATTGCGCAGGAAACCTCGTCGATGTTGTTGGTTGGACATGGCAGTCATTTCCCGTTCTCATGAAGATGCAGTGCAGAATCTCTTGGATGAGCGCTCGGATCAGCCGCGCGATCGAACCACTTGCACGAACTCCGCAGGCGTGAGCCCCGCCGAACGGACGAGGCTCCGCAGCGTCCCTCGGGCCACTTCCGCGCGATCGGGGATCGAGAGTGTCGCGATGTGTCCCTCCTTGGTCATGATGTTTCCACCGTCAAGGGCAGTCCCTGCTCGGCGCGAACCTCCAGGCAGAGTCTGATCGCTTGCCTGACGTTCTCCAATGCCTCCTCCTTGGACGCCCCTTGACTCACACACCCGGGGATGGCGGGGCACTCTACAACCCAGACTCCGTCCTCATCGCGATCGATGGTAACGTAGAACGTCATTCTTGCCTCCGGTCATACGACTCGCTGACTATCCGGCAAGGTATCGCAAAGACATGGGCACCGCCATCCCCTCGGCGGCGAAACGACCCTGGTTCGGCGGACATTGACCCAACCACTCCCTGCTATCATACTAGTTGCCTGCGCCTCCGCCCAATCGGGGGTGGTAGGGTACGGTTGGCGAGCAAGTCCTGGATTGGTCGGCGGCACCAAGGCGTCCAGATGGCCCGGAGAAGACGAAAACCACCTCCCGATCCAGGCTCCAAGCCCCCGGAGGTGCCGGCGGACGTGCCGCCGGGCAGCCCTGCGACCGCGCCGTCGCCCAGGGCGGTCGTGGCCGCGGTTGCCGGGCTATTGGCAGCCTGGATCGGCGCCGGCTCCATGGGACTCCTGGCCCATCCGCTACGCCACGCCCTGACGTGGCTGGCCGTAGCCGTGCTGCTGGTGGCGGGCTGGCCGCAAGGACGCCGCGCTTGGAAGGAATGGGGCATCCTGGCCGCCGCGATTCTCGCCGGATTGATCCTCACCGTGCCCGCAACCGGCGTGTACAGCGTGCTCGGCGTCGCCGTCGTGCTGGCGGTCCTCGCGAGGATGCACGCGGGACTCGATCGAGGAGCGCTTCTCAGCGCCGCGTTTGCCGCCGTGGTCTTCGGCCTCTTTCGGCTCGCGTGTACTACGATCCCGACCGTCTGGCTGGCGGCCGATTGGCTCGGGCAGACGCTCGGCGCTGCGGCATCGGCGATCTTGGGCAAGCCGCTTTGGGTGGGCGCCACGTTCGGCGGCGTAGATTTCCTTGTGCTCATGATGGCCCTGTACGGCGCCTGGCTGGCCCGGACCGCGCGGCCGCGGTGGCCCCGCGCAATCTACGCCCTGGCGGCGATTCTCGCGGCACACCTCGCGTATTTGACGATGCTCGCCTACGCCGGCGACTTGGCCGATGCCCTGCCGGTCCACGGGCCGATCCCGGAGCCGCAGAACTACGTCCCGCCGCCGTGGTTTCTGAGCGATGCCCTCCGCACCTTGCTCCCCTGGAACGTTCCAGCCCTGGCCGGCCTGATCCATGCCGCGGCCGCGGCCTGCATGTTGCGTTGGGGAAGAGTCGGCATTAGGCAGACGGCAGTAGGCAGTTGTTCTACTCTCCGCCCTCTGCCTACTGCCCTCTGCCTACTGCCGACTGCCTTGGCCCTGCTGATTCCTGTAGTGACGGCGCTCGCGCCGGTACGCTGCGACCTTTCCGGCCGCAAGATCGTCTCCTATGACCGCGGCAGTCGGGCACCATCCGAAGGATGGTCGTGGGACAAGCCGGTCC
>CAYGZI010000759.1:0-2616 GCA_964354245.1 uncultured Planctomycetaceae bacterium | reverse complement strand
CGATCCCAACAGGTGGGAGAACACGCTTTCGTTTCGAAGCGCTCATCCCGGCGGCCTGAATTTCGCATTGGCCGACGGATCGACGCACTTTGTGAGCGACAAGATTGAATTGGAGGTCTACCGCGCTTGGGCAACGCGGGACGGACGCGAAAGCGTCGCGGATTTGAAGTAGGTGGCAGCAATGGGCCATCGCGCTCGCCGATGCAATGGCTGGCGACCGCAACGCTCCGTCGGCGCAAGGATGGAGAAAAGGGGTCAGGACTCTTCCCCTGGTTCCCACGCTCCGCGCGGGAACCGTCGGTCTGGCCGCTTTTCGTTGACATCGCCTCTGCTGCCGGTTAGTCTGTCGGCACGGCCCGGTTGGATCGCGCGATTGCCGTCATTTGCGCGATTTCCCCGTTGGTCCTTGGTCCTTGGTCATTCCGCCGCGTATTGCGATGCTGAGCATGTCATCGAACAAAAGGAGGTCACCACCATGTCTGCCCGAGTGAAGCTGGCGTGTCTTGTTCCGCTCGTTGGTCTGGTTGGATTCAGCGCGTCGCCGGCGATTGCCGCCGAGGGCGCGGTCCGCCGCCTGCCGGTGAAGGAGTACCGCGACAAGATGAAGGCCGGCTGGATTGGCCAGATCATCGGCGTCTCCTGGGGCGCCCCGACCGAAGGCCGCTTCCGCCAGATCATGCCCGAAAAGGACATGCCGCCCTTTCGCGACACGCTGGTCAACGACGCCTTCGGCCAGGACGACCTGTACGTGGAGATGACCTTTCTGCGGTCCATGGAGGAGCACGGCTTCGACGTTTCGATCCGCCAGGCGGGGATCGACTTTGCCAACAGCGGCTATCCGCTCTGGGTCGCCAACGACGCCGGGCGCCGCAACCTCCGAAGCGGCATCGCCCCGCCCGATAGCAGCCACCCCAAGTTCCACAACTGCGCGGGCGCGATCGACTACCAGATCGAGGCCGACTACGCGGGGCTGATCGCGCCGGGCATGCCGAATGTCGTGATCGCCCTGGGCGAGAAGTTCGGCCGCCTGATGAACTACGGCGACGGCGTGTACGCCGGGCAGTTCATGGGCGTGCTTTATGCCGAGGCGTTCTTCGAGAAGGACGTGCAGAAGCTCATCGACGCCGGGCTGAAGAGCATCCCCTCCGAGTGCATGTACGCCGAGATGGTCCGCGACGTGGTCCGCTGGCGCCGCGAAAACCCGCAGTGGGAGAAGACCTGGGAGCTGGTCGATGCCAAGTACCGCAAGGACCGCAACTACTATATCAGCGCCCTGGACGTGAAGCTGGAAGGCGCGTTCGTGCTGATGGGCTTGCTCTACGGCGGCGGCGACCCGGACAAGACGATCATCATCTCCTGCCGTTGCGGGAGCGATTCGGACTGCAATCCGTCGAGCTCCGGCGGAGTGCTCTTTACGAGCCTCGGCATGGCGAAGCTGCCCGACCGGTTCTACAGGAAGCTCGACCAAAAGGCGATCTTCAGCCACACGGCGTACAGCTTTCCTGGGCTGATCGACGTGTGCGAGAAGCTTGCCCGGCAGGCGGTCGTGCGCTCGGGCGGCCGGATCGAGAAGGACGCTGCCGGCGAGGAAGTCTTCCTCATACCTGTCGCGGCCCCCAAGCCGAGCAAGTTCGAGGACCTCAAGCACCCCGGGCCGATCGCGGGGAGCCGGTTCACCGAGGAGGAGATGTCCCGGATCAAGGCCCCCGGCACTCCGGCCGCGCTCCGCAAGGCGTTCGAGCGATTCGCCCCGGGGTGGGAGATCAAGGACTGCGGCCCCGACATGGACCCGGGCCTCCGCGCCGAGTTCGGCGGCAAGAAGAACGTGTTTCTCACCCATCCGCTCAACCGCGAGACCGGCTGCAAGCTCTCGCGGAAGATCGACGTGCCGGCCGGAAAGCAAACCCTGCTGCGCCTGGTCGTCGGCCATGATCCCAAGGGCGACTTCACCCTCATCGTCAAGGCCGGCGGCAAGGAGCTTCTCAAGGAGGCGGTGGGCAAGGAGACGGCCAAGGGCGGGTGGACGGAAGTCGACCTCGACCTGACGCCTTACGCGGGCAAGAGTATCAACGTCGAATTGGTCAACCAGCCCAGCGGTTGGTCGTGGGAAGCCGCCTACTGGGCGAAGATCGCCGTGGAGAGCAAATGAGGATAAAACGGCGGGCAAGGAGCGCCCGCTACACAACGAAGTCCACAAACTCCCGTATCTGATGTGCCATAGCGCACAAGTCTCACTGCAAAACACCACTGCCCACTGCCCTCTGCCCCCTGCCAAGGAGCCTCCCATGACGACCATCAAACGTCGTGATTTCCTGAAATCCTCTGCCCTCGCCGCCGGGGTGACGATCATCCCCTCGCGCCTGGTTTACAGCCAAGGCAAATCGGCCGCCACCAGCTATGCCGCCAATGAGAAGCTGAACATCGCCGGGATCGGCGTGGGCGGGCAGGGCGGATCGCACGTCGGCCCGTCGCTGGGCGAGAATCTCGTGGCGGCCTGCGACGCCTCGCAAGGGGCCGTCGACGGCTGCCTCCGGCACGCGGAGAAAACGTACAAGGAGCAAAATGCCAACAAGCCCCTTCCCAAGCCGTTTAGCGACTACCGCGAAATGCTCGATA
>CAYGZI010000758.1:0-2619 GCA_964354245.1 uncultured Planctomycetaceae bacterium | reverse complement strand
GTTGACCACGCTCCGGTTCGTCTTCTCATAGACGGCGATGTTGACCCGTTCCTCGGGGGTCAGCTCGTCCAGGTCGGAGGCCGGGCGGTTGGCCGGTGTCACGGCAGCATCCGGGCTCAAGGGACGGCCGGCGTCGCGATCCGGCTCCCGAACGGGCTGAGAACCGGCGGCAGCGTCACTGCCCGGGGGTGCGGCGACCGCTGTGTCCCATCCGGTGGCCGGGCTAAAGGGGCCGGTCACCAGCAAGGATGCGATCCCGCCAAGAACGGCTGAGAACGAGCACAACAAGATCGTCCGTTTCATGGCGACACACCCAAATGGGTGCCCTACGGGTCGTCCGAGTCGCGTTGTGGCGAGGCGGAGCGGCGGCGGCTCCGCTCGCGGGCCTTCTCTTCGAGCGGCAGCGAGGCATCGTCCAGCGGCGTCGAGATCGGCCGGCCTTCCGCGTCCACCCCGCTGAGCAATTCGATCTTCCGCTCCGCCTTCTCCAGCGCGTCGTGGCACCGGCGCAGGAGCCTCACCCCCTCCTCGTACCGCTCCAGCGCCTTATCCAGCCCGAGCTCGCCCTGCTCCAACTCCTGGACAATCGCCTGGAGCCGCTGGAGGGCCTGCTCGAATGACGGTTGTTGGCTTTCGTCTGGTTGGGATGATGGATTGGCCACAGCAGTTGCACCTCCCCGATCAGGAATGGAAGCGGTCGTCTTGGCGGTCTCGCGTGAGGTGATGGTCTCTGCGGCGTCGCTGGAATTCCTCCGGCCACTGCCCGTCGAGCGGCGCTTTGTACGGCACGGTTTGGAGAAAAGCGTTGATCTGGCCGGACAACCAGTCCGCTTCCGCTTCACTTCGGCACGGTAGCCACACCGTGCCGCCCTCGCAGACGATCCACCCCTTTCGCGCCCCCTGCACGCGGGAGCGGTCGATCATCTCTCGGCGACGCCGCCGAAGGGGCGCTCGCGATTCCGTAACCATCCACGAGGCGTCCATGAATATCGTGTCGCTCCCCCATGTCGAAAAAAAGCGGACAAGAAACGCCCAAAAGAAGAAGAGCAGCATCAGCATGACAAAGCACTCGCCAGGCACCTCGCCCCAACCGATCTCGCGATGCAACCACCGGTCCCGTGCGTCCGCGATCAAGATGGCGCTACAAGCCACCACAAACAACGCCAGGGCCAGCCAGCCGAGGTGACCGGCCTTGAAGCCCGGGAAAGGGATCTGGACGACAAGTCTGTCCGCGGAGCGCTCGACAGTCGCCCGGGCGTCGAACGGCCGCTCGAGCACGGGCTCCGCAGCGGGCTCGGCCGAGTAGCCGTGGATGACCTCCGAGAGGCGGAACACCTCATTGCACCGGCCGCACTTGGCTTGGCCCGCCTCCAGCGCGATGTGCTCTGCCGGGATGACCTGCCGGCATTTCGGGCAAGTGGCCTTCATGGTCCGCTACTCCCATTCGATCGTCGCCGGGGGCTTGGAGCTGATGTCGTAGACCACCCGGTTCACCCCCCGGACTTCGTTGATGATCCGCGTGGAAATCCGCCCCAACACTTCGTAGGGCAAGTGGCTCCAGTCGGCCGTCATGAAGTCCTCGCTGTCCACCGAGCGAATGGCCACCACGTCGGCGTAAGTCCGCGCATCGCCCATCACGCCCACGCTCTGCACGGGCAACAGCACGGCAAACACCTGGGCGGTCTTGCGATACAAGCCCGCGGCCTGGATTTCTTCGATCACCACCGCGTCGGCCTCGCGCAGGGTCTCCAGTCGCGGCCTTGTGACCTCGCCCACGCAGCGGACCGCCAGGCCGGGCCCGGGGAACGGGTGACGCCAGACGATTTCCTCGGGCAGCCTCAGTTGCAGCCCGAGCTTCCGCACCTCGTCCTTGAAGAGGTCGCGGAGCGGCTCGATGAGCTCGAAGTGCATGTCCTCGGGAAGCCCGCCGACGTTGTGGTGGAGCTTGATCGTGGCGGCCGGGCCGTCGGGGTGGCCGCCGCTCTCGATCACGTCCGGGTAGAGCGTCCCCTGGGCGAGGAAACGGGCGCCTTCGATCCGCTTGGCCTCGGCGGAGAAGCAGTCGATGAAGGCGTGGCCGATGCGCCGCCGCTTCTCCTGGGGATCGAGCACTCCGGCCAGTGCCGACAGGAACGGCTCCTCGGCCCGCACGACGTGCAGGTCGGTCTTGAAATGGCTGGTGAACTCCCGGATCACCCGCTCGGCCTCGCCCTTGCGCAACAGGCCATTATCGACGAGGATGCACGAGAGCTGCGGGCCGATGGCGCGGGAGAGCATCGCCGCGACCACCGAGGAATCCACCCCGCCGGAAAGGCCGCAGATCACGCGGTCGTTCCCAACGCGCCGGCGGATCGCGTCGATCATCTCGTCGGCGAAATCGCCCAGCTTCCAGGTCCCGTGGCAACCGCAGATGCCCGCAAGGAAGTTCCCCAGGATCAGCGACCCGAGCGGGGTGTGGGTCACTTCGGGGTGGAACTGAAGGCCGTAGACCGGGCGAGTGTGGTGCCGGACGGCCGCAATCGGGCAGGTCCGGGTCTCGGCCAGGGGCAGGAAGTCGGCGGACACCCCCGACACCTGGTCGCCGTGGCTCATCCAGACCTGCATCTGCGAGGGGGCGTT
>CAYGZI010000757.1:0-2620 GCA_964354245.1 uncultured Planctomycetaceae bacterium | reverse complement strand
CGTCAGCTCCTCGGTATCCTTCCCGCTGAACGACCCGGCCAACAACAACGCCTTCAGCAGCCAACATCCGCGCGGCGCCATGTTCTGCTTCGCCGACGCCTCGGTCCGCTTCCTCTCCGAGAACGTCCAGTTCAACACCGCGGGTCTGGCCGCCGGCAACAGCGGCAGTCCCGCCGACTTCCTCCGCGCGGCCGGGCAAGGCAGGCTGGGCGTCTATCAGTTGTTGGGAGCGAGGAACGACCGGCAATCGATTCCCGAGGATCAGTACTGACCGTGAGAAGTCTCGCCCTCCGCTGCGCGCTAGTCTGTTGTCTGACGGGCCTCCCGGCACCGGCGGCCGCCCAGAAGACGTCGCCCGCCCAGAAGACGTCCCCCGAAGGGCTCAAGGGCGAGCAGTCGTTGTCAAGCCGGTATCCCTACGTCGCCCGGGACATCCTCAGGCACTGCAAGCCCAACAAGGGCTTCTGGGTGGACCTTGGGGCGGGCAAAGGGCCGGTGGCGATCGCGCTGGTCGAGGCCACCGGAAACCCGGTGGTCATGCTCGATCCCAACAAGGAGGCCCTGGCCGAGGGCCTTCAGATCGCGCGCGAGAAAGGGCTCGCAAACCGGCTGTCCGCCGTCGTGGGCGTCGCCGAGAACATGCCGTTTCCCGACAACTCGGTCGATCTCGTGGTCAGCCGCGGCTCGATCTTCTTTTGGGAGGATCCCGTCAAGGGACTCCAGGAGGTCTATCGCGTCCTGCGGCCCGGCGGAAAAGCGTACATCGGGGGCGGCGCCGGGAGCGGCTATCCGGAATCGGACGTCCGGAAGCTGATCCAAGATCGCCGCGAGAAAATGAAAGGCGAGGAAGCCGAGAAGTGGAAACGCTTCGTAGAGCTCCGCCGACCCGAGCAAATGCACAAATGGGCCAAGGAAGCCAACCTGCCGGATTACCAGGTGATGGGCAAGGGCGCGATTTCGGCCGAAGACCCGAGGGTCGGGCAGGGCGTGTGGCTGCTGATCCAGAAGAAGACCGAGCCCGAGCCATCGCAAGACCGCGGGTGAGCGGTGGGGGGAGAGACATTATCGCACGGGGCTGGAAAGCGGGGTCTCGGTGGAAGGGAAGACTACAGCAGGATTGGCCCGGGCGATCCAGGCCCACGGCCAGTCCGATAGCGCGGACACCGCGAGGCTGCGGACGCTCAGCCTGCGCGAGCGAGGCGAACTGATCGAGTCGGCGTGCGAGGCGGCCGCTTTGATCTACCGTAGCCGGCTCGCTGCGGGCCTGCCCGACGTCGAGCCTGCGCCCTGGCCTGCGTCTACGTGGGATTTTTTGAGAAAGCACGCCGCCCGTGTCCGAAGCTAGGCCGCCCGTCAACGCCGCTACGGTAGCCAGGCAACTGGCAGAGCAACTCGAGTTGCGGCGCCAGGAATACGCGTTGGGCGGGGCGATCGCCCTGGGCTATTGGGGCACGCCGCGCGGCACCGTCGACGTCGACCTGACCGTCTACCTGCCTGCCGACAAACCGTCCGATTGCATTTGGCTGCTTCAGGACATCGGCTGCGAGTTGTCCGCAGCGGAAGCGGTCCAGTCGCTCCGCGAGCATGGTTTCTGCCGCGCGAGCTACGCGGGAATGCGAGTGGACGTCTTCCTGCCGACCGTGCCGTTCTACGAGGCCGCGCGCGTCAGGCGCAAGCGCGCGGCGCTTGCCGGCCAGCCCGTCACGATCTGGGACGCCGAATCGTTGACCGTGTTCAAGATGATGTTCTTCCGGCGCAAGGACCTGGCCGACGTGGAACAGATCCTGCGAGCCCAGGGCGCGTCGCTCGATCGCGTCTGGGTGCGAGAACAACTCGCCGAGATGTACGGAGGCGGCGATCCCCGGCTCGCGGCATGGGACGAGCTTGCGCGGGAAATCCCCGCCGAGTGAAGGGCCCCGCCACGACAACCGCCGATAACCACCCTGGGCGCAACGCCGGTCTGGTTCCCCGCTTGCATCCTACGCACCCTTGAATTAGGGCAGCAATGAGGTCAACTCCATTCCGCACACCATCGATCACGTTTTCCTTGACGGCGGGACCAAGCCAAAGCTGCAACGGTTCCGCACACACAAAGAGTAACAGAACCATAGCGACAAGAGACAACAGGGCAGCGAAAAGCTGCTTCCCTGCCTTGACCAATAGAATGTAAAGCACAACGAGTGCCAAAGCCTGGATTCCGTTCTGTTTCGTCAACAAAGCAAGAAAGGCGGCGCCAACCGCAGCGCCGGTGTAGATATAGCTGAAGGGTGACTTCCTCGACTCGCTTCCCACGACAAGGTACAAGGAAAGAAACAGAAGAAGGGACAGTAGGGCATCGGGTCTAGCCAAGAAGTGCCACGGGATCGCGCTCACGAAAGCGATGGCGGCGACGATCGCGCCGACTGTCGGTCGCAGGTCCAGGCGTCTTATCACCCGTCCAGGATCTATTCCGCGATTTGGGCGGATATGGTAGTCTGTCGGCCCCACCAAGGAAGGAGGCCGAGGATGGCAACGGAATGTGCGGTTCACCAGTGTGCGTGTGCGGCATGTCAGGCTGGCGATCACCCGGAGAAGGAGGACCATCGCTACCTCAATCTGATTCTCAGCCGTCTGGACGAAC
>CAYGZI010000756.1:0-2635 GCA_964354245.1 uncultured Planctomycetaceae bacterium | reverse complement strand
CTCCCGACGGACGAGAGAGTTTTCTTGTTTTTCCGAAAGACTCACAGACTCTGACCCCTGAACCCCGACCCCTGAACCCTGACCGCCTACGGCAACCGCACCGTCCAGCGGTTCGGCCCCTGCTTCGCAAGCGCGAACTTGCCCTCCGCCGTCTTGCCATCCGGCAGCGTGACGCGCACGCTGTAGTCGCCCAGGAACCCGCGGAACTCCGCGGTCCCATCGCTGCCGGTCGTGGCCGCGGTCTTCGTCCACCACTTGCCCTTGATGAGCTTCTTCAGCTCGTCGTAGGCCGGTTTCGGGCTCATGTCGCTCCGCAGGAAGCCGGCCGGGGCGCTTTGCCAGGCGTGCCAGTCGGAGAAATCCCACCACGTGACCGCCTCGACCGCCGGGTGGGAGAAGAGCATCGTGTAGAACCGCACGACCTCCTTGGCTTGATACGCCTCGCCTTCCGGCGTGGTGGCCCAAGGATTCGGCCTGGGGCGGCCCGCCTTGGCCGAGAGGATGGTGGTCTCCGTAAAGTGGAGCGGCACCCCGAACCGCGAGAACCGCTCGCAGACCTCCCAAATCCGCCCCGTGGGCCAAGTGCCCCCGTGCATGTGGCTCTGGAGTCCGATCACGTCGTAAAGCCGCTTGCCGTCGGTGTGGGACGGATTGGAAATCCGTCCTACGGGAGCGACCAGTTGCTCGATCACCTTCTCATACCCCGGGTCCATGCGGTAGTCGTTGATCAAAAGCGTGGCCTTGGGGCCGGCCTTTCGGGCATGCTCGAAGCACTCGCGGGTGAATTCCATCTGCCCGGCCTTCTTCCACATCGCGGTCATCTTGGGGGCCCGCTTCAGAAACTCCTCGCGGTCGAAGTGCGCCGCTTCATTCACGACGTCCCAGCGGTCGATCAGGCCGGCGAAGCGCGAGACGCAGTCGTCGATCCGAGCCATTTGCAGGCGGCGGATCGCGTCCAGGTCGTCCGGCAGCCAGCGGGGGTCCTGGAAGTTCCAGGCCAGCGGGTGCCCCTTGGTCGCAATGCCGTGCTCCTTGCACCACCGGGCAACCGCTTCGGTGTGGGCGTGGTCGGGTTTTCCTTGCTGGCGCTCGTAGGTGGGCCAGTAGAACGGGAGCGTGGCGTAGTTCAATAGCTCGGCAAATCGCTCGCGATACGCCCGCTCCGCCTTCTCGTCCGCGGTTTTGCCCCAGAGGAAGATGTTGCAGCCGAAGAGAAAGGCATGTCGCGTCTGCTCGACGGCGACCTTGGCCCCGGGCACCGGTTTTCCCGCGGCATCGAGGACCAGCACGGACGCGTCGGCCTTGCGGTGTTTCTCGATTCGGGCATCGGCCTGACTCCAGAGCTGCTCCTCCGAGGGCTTACCCGACGGGGGCTGCCCTGCCGCGGTCCAAGCCGGCAGCACGAGCATCGCAAATGCGGCCCAACGGATACGACCTCTCCGCAATGAACTCAGTGGCATCGGGATTCTCCTTTCAAACGTCGTGCTTTGTGGGATTGTAGCCCGGTGACCGGGGCTTCCGGGAGATTCAACCACGGATAACACGGATTACGCGGATAACGGAATGCACGAGCGGGCGGTGCCGCTCGCTCCGCAATGGATCGGGCGGAAGCGATCCGCGTTCTTCCCTCTTTCATCCGTGGTATCCGTGCGATCCGTGGTCCTATCGTCCGTCCGGAGGCGGTCCCATCCGATACTGGCGCCCAAGTCTCTGGTTTGGGGCGAGCTCTTTCGCCCCGCGTGTCCGGACATTATAATACCCCCGCGTCAGGACTCCCACAGGCTGCCGAGCTTTTTGGAGGAGGATAAGATGCAGCGGCTGGACCGGTTCTCGGGTGCGGCGGTTTTGGGGGCGGTCCTCGTGGCCTGCTTGAGTTTCGCAGTCATCGGAGGAGCCGCTGCAGCGGCCCCATCCGCAAAACAGCCAGCCGCGAAAAGGCCCGTTGCCAAGCCAGCCGCCGTCTCCACCCCCGGCCCCATGCTCCAGCGATTTCTCGATGGCCCTATGGCGGGCATCGACGAACTCGTCTTCGCCGTGCGGGTCCCCGGCCGCGATCACTGGTACGTCACCTTCGGCAACTACGCGGATCACTCGCCCACGCCGCCGCAGCAGCTCGGCTTCAAGTTCGAGGAAGGGGTTTATTGGGGCTATGCCGAGGGTGGACGATTGTGCCGCCTGAACCTCCGCACCGGCCAGCTCAAAGTGCTTCTGGACGACCCCAAGGGCGGCATCCGCGATCCGCAGCTCCACTACGGCGGCCGTAAGGTCCTCTTCGCGTACCGCAAGGGGGGCGAGCATCCGTATCACCTCTACGAGATCAACGTCGACGGCACCGGCCTGCGGCAGCTTACCGACGGCCCGGACGACGACATCGAGCCCACCTACGCGCCCGACGGCGGCATCATCTTCTGCTCGTCCCGCTGCCGCCGCTTTGTGAACTGCTGGTACACCCGCGTGGCGACCCTCTACCGCTGCGACGGCGACGGGCGCAACATCCGCATCCTTTCGAGCAACAACGACCACGACAACACCCCCTGGATGCTCCCCGACGGGCGCGTCATCTACCTGCGATGGGAGCACGTGGACCGCAGCCAGGTCCACTTCCACCACCTCTGGGCCATGAACCCGGACGGCA
>CAYGZI010000755.1:0-2638 GCA_964354245.1 uncultured Planctomycetaceae bacterium | reverse complement strand
CGACGGCACGCAACCGAACAGGCGAAAAACCGCATTTGATTCACAGCCTCTCAGGGGTCAGGGGGCGTAGGGCCGGCTCTGCCGGCCGACACCGCCGAGTGCGACGACCGCATAGAAGGCCGGCACAGCCGGCCCTACGGCTGAAGACTGGCTGCGTCCCGGTTTGGAGGTCCCTGCACGCCGCTGTTGGGCTCCTGCGATTTGTCGATCGTGAACAACCACCACCGGCTCCTGTTACTTCGCGATCTCGGCTGCCGCTCGAAGTAGATCTTCATCGCGTGCCCGGTGTCGGTCAGCACTTCGAACCAATGCTTGCGCACGTATCTCTCGCCGCTGCCGTGACGGCAAGGTCCGGTTTCCCGCCAGGTACTGAGCACCCGCGCGATTTCAGTGGTCTGCGACCTCCAGCGGAATTGGCGAGGAAGCCCTGGCCCCCCCGTACACATGCGGGCTACGTCGATTGTCTCAACGACCGGCTGAATCGACTCGCTTATGAACTGCTCAACCATGGCGTCGATTCCTGCTCGCGCAACGCGGCCCATCCCGCGCGGCGCGCGTTGCCGCGGTTGAGCGCACGGTAGCAGACTCCGCCGAGAGAAGCTCTTGCGGTCCTTGGCATTGCGGGGATTCTACCGCGAGGACCGGACCCCCTCAAGGGAAAAGTAGAATGTCCCCTTTTCCGTTTCCCAGTAGGGCCGGCTCCGCCGGCCGGCACGTCGAGTGCGACGACCGCATAGAAGGCCGGCACAGCCGGCCCTACGGCTGGCCCGTTCATAGCAGTTCACCCGCCGGCCAGGCTTTGAGAGAGAGCGTGAAGTACTTGCCGAGGATCTCTCGGCCCTCATTGAGAATGTCTACGAAGCTGTCCATTCCCTGGCCCCATCCAGGCAGTCGGGCAAGGTGTACGTGGCGGCCGGTACTTGTCCCGGATTCGTCCACCCTGCCTATGCGCTTGCCAAGGCGTACAGACTGTCCCTCATAGACCGCGGCAACCACATGAGCATATATCGTGACCATCCCGTCAGACCCCTGAACGGCGACCGCGTTCGAGTAGCCTTCTCCACCCTCCATGTTGGCCAGAACGCCGGTCACCGTCCCGCGTTCGATCGCATACACATGGCCGCGATCATCGTTCCGCGGTGCGATATCTCTGGCGCGATGGTCCTTCGAATAGTCTTCCGAGATACGTCCCCCGTAGCGGAACGGAGGTCGAACGTAGTGGTGTGCCACAGGTTGATCTCCCTTCTCCGGACTGTGCCCTTCATCAGGAATTCCGGCGACCCGCTGATTAAGGACGCCGCAGACGATTGGAATCTAACGGATCGCTGTTCACAGGTCAAGCAGAAGCTCCGCCAAAGGCAATAATTCTCCCCTTCCACTGAACATTCCCTCGTGTGCCACTCCCTCGCCGGAAGCAGTGCCCTGTCCGCAGCGCATTGCCGTGTTTGCCTTGCGGCAAGAGCCGAGCCGAGGGCGGCTGTGCCACATGGTCGGCGCCCTACGCGCTCTTGTGCTTGGCCTCGGAAATGGCGAAGAGCTTCTCGCGGCCGAGCGCCACCTCTTCCGTGACCACGTACTTCGCCCCCGGGGGCTGCTCGGGAAGCTCGTACATGATGTCGAGCATGATGTCCTCGACCATGGACCGCAGCCCGCGGGCGCCGGTGTCTTTCTCGTGGGCCTTCTCGGCGATGCGGCGGACCGCTTCGTCGGTGAACTCCAGGACCGAGCCCTCCATGGCAAACAGCTCGTGATACTGGCGGCAGAGGGCGTTCTTGGGCTCGCGGAGCACGCGCACGAGGTCCTCCACGTCGAGCGGCTTGAGCGCGGAGATCACCGGCAGGCGCCCGACGAGCTCGGGGATCATGCCGAACTGCATGATGTCGTCGCTGGTGACCTGGACGAGCAGTTGTCCCAGCTCCATCTCGGTGTGGGCGTTGCTCTCCTGGCCGAAGCCGATGGCCCGCTTGCCGAGGCGGCGGGCGACGATGTCGTCCAGTCCGACGAACGTGCCGCCGCAGATGAAGAGGATGTCGGTGGTGTCCATCTGGATGTATTGCTGCTCGGGATGCTTCCGGCCGCCCTGGGGCGGGACGTTGGCGACCGTGCCTTCGAGCATTTTGAGGAGGGCCTGCTGGACGCCTTCGCCGGAGACGTCGCGGGTGATGGAGATGTTCTGGCTGGTCTTGCCGATCTTGTCGATCTCGTCAATGTAGATCACGCCGCGCTGGGCGGCCTCCAGGTCGAAATCGGCGGCATGGAGGAGCTTCAAGAGCAGGTTCTCGACGTCCTCGCCCACGTATCCGGCCTCGGTCAGCGTGGTGGCGTCGCCGATGGCGAAGGGGACGTTGAGGATGCGGGCGAGCGTTTGGGCCAGGAGGGTCTTTCCGGAGCCCGTCGGGCCCAGGAGGAGGATATTCGACTTTTCGATGATGACGTCGGACCGCTCGCTCTTGTGGAGGAGGCGTTTGTAGTGGTTGTGTACGGCGACGGCCAGGACCTTCTTGGCGTGCTCCTGGCCGATGACGTACTCGTTGAGTTGGCGGACGATCTCGCGCGGGGCAGGGACCTTGCTGAAGGGGAGCTTGCCTGCGCCGCGCCGGCGCCGTTCCTGGTCGAGGATCGACTGGCACAGCTCAAT
>CAYGZI010000754.1:0-2639 GCA_964354245.1 uncultured Planctomycetaceae bacterium | reverse complement strand
TGGTTGTCCCCCTATCTCAAGAGGAGCCCGAGTGGCAAGGGATTGTGCGCGCCAAGAAACACAGACGGGGGCCGGCCGCCCAAGCGGCGAACCGCCTGCAGATCGCGCCCCCGACAAATGCCAAGGCGAATCCTGAGCCCGTTTATAACCTTCCGGGCCGCGAAATGTCAGTGCTCTGCACCCATCGGAGGGGATCCCTGGGAACGTCCGTCCCACTGGTTCGATTTCCCCGTGTGCGGTCCGCGGCTTCGCAGATGGGAAGAAGGAACTGGGCTCTTTTAATTCTGGGTGCGGAGTTCGCGTCCAGAACCGGAAGAGCCTGCCGAATTGTCCATCCCCGACGGGAGGCTAGTGTCCAAGCGGACAGAAGATTCTTGTGGTTTTCTCTTCGGCGACGCGCCTTCAATTCGACAGGCAGACCTGTCATATATCCATACCCAGAGGGGGCGCAGCGTCCCCGGGGTCACGGAATCAGTCACCTGAGGCGCGTGCAGCGGGCTTCCGGCTTCTGCCGGTTTTCGCCGGTTTCGGGACTGCTTAACGGCCCCAGATCTTCTTGAGCAGCTCCGCCATCTTCGGATCGTGCTTCAGCACCTCGGCGCGCACGAAGGGGTAGAAGTCGTTCTCGCCGAACCACGCCTCGGTCAGCTCGGCGAAGTACTCCTTGGCATCGCTGGTGGCGTAGGCCCGCTTGTTGGTGCCGTTGAAGTACGGGACCGACTCGTAGGACTTGCTCTGCTGCGCGCGGCGGTACGCGGCCTCGATCTCGCGGTGGTCCCAGCCAAGCACCAAGTGGTGGTACGCATGGGCCAGCTCGTGGAGCACCATCATCGGCTGCTCGCGGGTCCAGGATTGAAACGTCTGGCAGTTACCGATCTCCACGGACCCGGCCTTCTCCGGGTTGAACCCGTGCTCCGCAAGCCACTGGCGGCTCGGGTGGTAGCACATGCACTTGACCTGGGGATTGTCGGACTCCACCCAGATCGGCACCTGTTGCAGGCGGGCCAGGGGGCCGGGCGGCACCGCGCGGCGCACGTCGTAGAGCTTCACCCGCAGGAGGTCCAGCGTCCGGTCGCCCAATTCCTTTTGATCCTCAAGTAGCCGGCGATGGACCCGCACGGTCCAGCCCTCGATCTTCTGCACGACGTAGTGCGAAGTCGGCTCGTACTGGGGCGGGGCGGGCTTGTCTTTGGACCGGACCGGCGACGCAACGACCAGTTCTGCCGCACGGCCGCCGAGAACCTTGTCCACGGCGGGATATGCCAGCACGCCGTGCCACTCGTGTCCGGCCGGCCAAACGTCCTGGGCCACGGCGTCCTCCGCCCCAAAGACCTTATAGCCGGCCTCGATACGGGCAAAGCCCTCCCGGGTGTAGCGGATCGGAAAACAGGGGTCCAACTCCGCGCTCTCAAACACGGTCGGCCGCGGCGCGATCAGAAGATGCACTTCGCAGACGTCCATCAGTTCCACCAGCCCGGGCAACTTACAACACGAGCAGTTCGGCACCGCGAACACGCCTTCGGTGGTACACATCCAGCCGCTCACCACGGCCACCTTGAGCCGCTCGTCGCAGGCCGCGATCCACATCGTCCACTCGCCGCCCATCGACAGCCCGCCCACGCCGATCCGCTGCGGGTCCACCTCGGGCCGCGATTGGAGGATATCTACGCAGCGGAACAGGTCCCAGAGCACCAGGGCCGCGTACTTCTGGTGCGGAAAGAACGGGGCGAAGACGACGTAACCGCCCCGGGCGAACCGGTCGGCAAACCCCTTGTAGAGCCCCTTCGGATCGAACACCTTCTCGGCCGAGCCGCCGTGCCCGTGCAGGGCCAGCATGGCCGGAAACGGGCCTTTTCCTTTGGGGATCGCCAAGAGGCCCGGCCAGCGCGGGCCGGTCTTGTTGTTGCCGCGGAAGGAGGCGCTGTAAAGCGTATAATCGCCCTTGTCCTGCGGCGGGCCAAGCTTCAAGTCGATCATCGCCTCCTGCGTCGAGACGCGGGGCTGCTGCTTCTCGACCAGTTCCAGAAGCCGTGCCCGCGCCTTCTGCTGCCACGCGGCCGCATCTTCCCGCGTCTTCGCCGCAAAGGGCATGACGAACTGCCGCGGCACGGGGCCGCTGGGCTTGGGCAGCGGCTCCGCCGAAGCGGCAGCGACGAAAAGGAGGATGACGGCCAATCCAACAAACACGCCACGCCACATCATGATGGTCTCCCGAGGATGACCGCCCCTTTCCGGCCGCCTTGACGCCTAACGCGGCCTACGGCCGCAGCCAAACGGCGGGCAAGCCCGCCCGCTACGCGACATGGTGAACCCACTACTGTACCTGATGCGTGCGAAACGCGTGGAAGTCGCACTGTAAGACACTATGTCTATTCGACGGCCGGATTGTTGGCAACGACTGCGTCGCGGAATGCCCCGAATTGCCCTTGAGCGGCAGGGCGTTTTTCGCTACAAGTCCGCGGTCTACCTTTCCCCCAAGCCGTTTCGGCCGTTTCTTGCGCTGGCTCGTCCGGCCAGGAGGCAATCCCATGCGCCTGTCTGTCGCCGCTCTGGCAGCCTGTTGGGCCCTCGCCGCCATGCCGGCTGCTGCCGAAAAGTCTTTCCCGTACAAGGCTTACGTTACGGACAAGGACGTCTAC
>CAYGZI010000753.1:0-2650 GCA_964354245.1 uncultured Planctomycetaceae bacterium | reverse complement strand
TCATGCCGCCGCGGGCGGTGAGGATGCCCTGGGCCGCGCGCATCCCTTCCACGTCCTCGGGGTTGGTCTCTTCGCGGACGAGGACGACCGTTTCGCCCCGCTTGGCCCACGCGACCGCATCGACCGAGGTGAACACGATCTTGCCGCATGCGCCGCCGGGGCCCGCCGGAAGACCGGAGACGAACGCCTCGGCCTTCTTCTCCGACACCGGGTTGATGATCGGGTGCAGCAACTCGTCGAGTTGGTCGGGCCGCACGCGCGTCACGGCGGTCTGCTCGTCGATCAAGCCTTCCTGCAACATGTCCATGGCCATGTTCAGGGCCGCGGTGCCGGTCCGCTTGCCGTTGCGGCACTGGAGCATGTAGAGCTTGCCTTCCTGGATGGTGAACTCGATGTCCTGCATGTCGGTGTAATGGGTTTCGAGCTTCGTGCGAATGTCGTCGAGCTCGCGGTAAAGCCCGGACATCCCGGTCTCCAGCGACGGCAGGTGCTTGTTTTGGTCGTTCTTGGTGGCCTCGTTGAGCGGATTGGGCGTGCGGATGCCCGCTACCACGTCCTCGCCTTGGGCGTTGACCAGCCACTCGCCGTAGAACTTGTTCTCGCCGGTGGCGGGATTGCGCGAGAAGGCGACGCCGGTGGCCGAGCCGTCGCCCATGTTGCCGAACACCATGGACTGCACGTTGACCGCGGTGCCCCACTCGTCCGGGATTCCTTCGATGCGGCGGTAGGAGACGGCCCGGCGTCCGTTCCAGCTCTTGAACACCGCGCCGGTGCCGCCCCAAACCTGCTCCCAAGGGTCGTCCGGGAAGTCTTTCTTGAGGATTCGCTTGATCGTTTTCTTGAACTCGTCGGCCAGATGCTTCAAATCCTCGGCCGACAGGTCCGTGTCGGACTTGCAGCCCTTGCGGTGCTTGTACTCGTCGAGCATCTCGTCGAGGACCTTGCGGATGCCCTTGCCCTCGGCCGGCTCCAGGTCCTCGGCCTTTTCCATGACCACGTCGGCATACATCATGATCAAGCGGCGGTAGGCGTCGTAGACGAACCGCTCGTTGCCGGTCTTCTCGACCAGGCCCGGGATCGTCTTCGAGCAGAGGCCGACGTTGAGCACGGTCTCCATCATGCCCGGCATGGACTTGCGGGCGCCGGAGCGGCAGGAGACCAGGAGCGGGTTGGCGGGGTCGCCGTATTTCATGCCCATGGCGTTCTCAACCTTGGCCATGGCCGAGGCGACCTCCTTCTTAAGCGATTCGGTGAACTTGCGCCCCTCTCGGAAGTACACCGTGCAGTATTCGGTGCTGATGGTGAATCCGGCGGGGACGGGGAGGGCGAGCCGGGCCATTTCGGCCAGGTTGGCGCCCTTCCCGCCGAGGAGGTTTTTCAGCGAGGCATCGCCTTCGGTCCCGTCGGGTCCAAAGTAGTAGACGTATTTTTCGGCCATGGTGGGTTCCTTGTGTCGGCACATTCTGCGCGAGACGAAACCTGAGAATCTACCAGGCGTCCGGGGGAGGCGTCAAGGAAATGCCTCCGCTATAATGTGCGGACTCTTGCCGCACGACTGTCGCGCCCACGCCGCCATAAGGCGGCCCGACCGCCCGATGCCGCGGACCCGGACTATGCAGGACCAGCAACCCGCACCCCCCGAGGACCGGGCCCCGCCCGACGAGCCCCCGTCCAAAGAGAATAGGACTCGGGAGCCGGTCAGTGTGCCGGAGGAGCCCGCGGCCCCGCTGCCCAACGTTTTCCCAATGGCGGTGATGGTGGAAGGGGGGATGGGGCTGTTGGCGGTGGGCCTGGGTTGGCTTCTCGACCGCCATCCGGCCACCACGATCCGCTTCGACCTCCCCGGTACGTTGTGGGGCCTTGCGGCTACCGTGCCGCTGGTGGGAGTGCTGCTCGTCTGCGTTTGGGTCCCGATCGGCGTGCTGCGGGACCTCCTCAGGACGATCGATCGATCCGTGGTGCCGATGTTTCGCCGCTGGCGCGTGGCCGAGATGGCGATGGTGGCTGCCCTGGCGGGCCTCGGCGAGGAAATGCTCTTCCGCGGCGTGCTTCAGAACGCCGTCGCCGGTTGGGTCGCCGGACCTTACGGCGACTGGGTCGGGTGGGCCCTTGCCAGCCTTCTGTTCGGCGTCGCCCATGCGATCTCAGCCGCCTACGCGGTCCTGGCCACGGCGATCGGTTTCTATCTCGGAGGGCTGTGGATCGCGACCGGCAATCTCCTGGTTCCCGTCATTGCCCACGCGGTGTACGACTTCCTGGCCCTGGTCTACCTGGGGCGGGTCCGCGGCAGGCGATGCCGCTGATGGGGGTGACGGAGCCCTCCGTCAGCACAGGAGGCCTGCTGATGTACACGGTGTACATGCTCGGCGGTGTCGGGAGCGTAGCGCTCACCCATCCATCCGATGCCTGGAAGTAGAACCGATGCGGGCCAAGGGTCAATCCGCTCAACACTAGGCTGAATTCCACGCCCGTGGTGTAGTTCGGGGCGGAAAGATCGGTGCCGAGATCATGGGCGACGAAATTCCCAGGGGTCTCCTCCACGAAGACCTTGATTCCGCCCGCTGCTACTCCACCGTGAGCGTATCTGGGATCGTCGCCGTTCGCGTCCTTGTACGTCACAGTAAACCTGAAAGCCGTGCCCGACGTGCCG
>CAYGZI010000752.1:0-2651 GCA_964354245.1 uncultured Planctomycetaceae bacterium | reverse complement strand
CCACCGGCGACCTCGCCGCCCTGGTCGCCCGGGCAAGAAAAGGAGGACAGGCATTCCTGCCTGTCGCAGGAGGACAGGCCGTAGGTCCGGCTGTGCCGGACGGGGCGAAGAGTCCGGCCGGCAAAGCCGGCCCTACCGCTGTCCCTCCCGACCACGGCGAGCAGGCCGAGGTGGCGACCGCGGAGTCGCGATCGCCGTCCTCGGGCACGCGATTTTTCGAGCAGATCGTAGAAGCCTCCGCCGTTCCCTCCGCGACACAGCCATCCTCGGCTGTCCTCAAATGGCGCAAGAACATCCCGATCCTCATCAGCCTCGGCGCGCTGGGCGTCTTCTGCGTCGCGGCCCTGCTGGTTTGGGCGTTTCTGCCCGGCGTAGGTCCGGCTGTGCCGGACGCGGACAAAGTTTCGGCCGGCAGAGCCGGCCCTACGGCTTCATCGCGGCAGACCTTCCTCGTCCTCCAGTGGCCGGCCGACGAGCGCGGCAGCGCGATGCTGGAGATCAACGGCCAGATGCAGGACCTTGCGGCGATGGCGCTCCGTTCCAGTGCGGCGGAGATTCGCATCCCCTTGAAACCCGGGCAGCACCAGGTGGTGGTCCATCGGCTTGGGTATGCGCCCTTCGAGCAGAGCTTCACGTTGGCCGATGACAAAGACACGGTCCTCCGGCCCGTCTGGAAGGAGCCCGGTAGGCTGGGGCGGAGCGAAGCGGAGCCCCAGCAGCAGCCCGAGCGGAAAGGGGCCACGCCTTCGACGCAGCCAGCGCAACAGCAAGCTGGGGCTGCGCCCCAGCCTACCAGTGCTGTGCCCGCGGGGCCGAAGAAGGAACCGCCGGCCATTGCCAAACCCAAGGCGCCCGAAGAAGACTCCGTGCTGAAGCGCCGGCGCGAGCTGGCCGCGCGTTGGACCGAGGCGATGGGCGAGGCGGAGAAGATGATCGCCGCGTGGGACTTTGCGGGGGCCCAAGCGGCGATCGAGAAGGTCCGTTTCGACGAGCCGGAGCTGGCCGCGCGCCTGGCGGCCCGACGCGAGGAACTCCCCAAGCTGGCCGCCTTCAAGCAGCGGATCATCGAGCGAATCAACGCGGCCCAGCCGCCCTTGAAGAAGTTTGCCATCGGTCTGACCGGCCAGGACGGCGACGTGGTGAAGGCCGACCACGACGGAATCACGGCCAAGACCCCCGCGCGCGGGATCGAGTCGCACCTCTGGTCGAGACTCAGCGAGAAAGCGCTGCCGAAGGTGCTCCAGCTTGTAGGTCCGGCTGTGCCGGACGCGGCCAATGCCAAGATTCCGGCCGGCAAAGCCGGCCCTACTCTGCTGGCCGAGGACTCCCTGACCGCGGGCATGTTGGCGCTTGCGATCGGGAACCCGGTGCAGGCCGAAAAGTACTTTGGCGAGGCGCACGAACGCGGGGCCAACATCGACGCCTACTTGGCCCCGCTGGCCGAGGCGGCTCTTGCCTACGCCGAACGACTTCTCCAAAGGAAGGAATACCGCCAGGCGGAGACCGCCCTGGCGGATCTGGAATCCCGGTACAGCGACTTACCCTGGTTTGCCGCGAACAAACCCGTCGTCACCGCGGCCCGCCAAGCGGCCAAGCGAGGCATCGACGAGACCGAAGCGGAGAAGCTTTACTCCGAGGCGGTGGGACTGTTCAATCAGAAGGAGTTCTTCGACCTCAAGCCGCTCGTCGAGAAGCTCAAGGCCGAGTACGCCGATACGCCGACGGTCACTGACGCCTCGCGCACACCCTCATTCGCCGAACTCCAAAAGGCAGTCGCCAACCTCGGCAAGATCATCACCGTCCGCCTCGACGGTAAAGCGGACTTCAAGACCATCCAAGAGGCGATCAACGCGCTCGTCGCCACTGAAAGCGTGATCCAGATCGAGGATGATGGCCCATACACGGAAAGAATTGTCCTCACGGACCGAAAGACCGGCGGACTCACCATCCGAGGCAAGAGGGGCTGCTGGCCCATCGTGACTTCGCTGGGCGCGGCGAAGGTGCCTCCGGCTATTTTCGAACGTCGGCCGGTTGACATTCTCGTTCATTCGGGTCGCTTCCGGATAACGATTGATCGCGTCGTGCTGCTCCAC
Organism: uncultured Planctomycetaceae bacterium; assembly: GCA_964354245.1. Classification (GTDB taxonomy): domain Bacteria; phylum Planctomycetota; class Planctomycetia; order Pirellulales; family Thermoguttaceae; genus CAYGZI01. The sequence goes on along the minus strand of CAYGZI010000752.1, from coordinate 558 downwards.
GTGGCGCCAAGCATACCGGATGCCTACTGCCTTGCAGTCGAGTACGGGACTCTGCAAATTCGACGCGCGATAGTATACACGGCCGCTGGTGACTGCGTGTATTGTAACGAGGGGGTGAGTAGTCTGACCGTCCAGGAGAGTGTTGTCTTCGCCAATGTGCAGAGCCACGCAAGGGTGTTCTCCCAGAATTCCCTCTGGCTTGGCGTCGTTGCGACCCAGGGAGGTGATTTCCGGTTCTGCACTGTGCCGAGGGGGCTGAGGTTCAACCCGTTCGGGACCTCAAATCTGATTCTCGATTCCATCGTCGGCCCGGTTCATCTCGAGCGTGGGCCGGCCACAGATATACAGCAGTGCGACTTGATTGGCGCGAGTGCCGACGCAACTGGTCGCGTGCCCGACTCCGCGTCGATGAAGGCATGCATAGCCACCGATCCCATGTTCGTCGCCCCGGCGAATCTCGACTATCGCCTGAAGCCCGGCAGCCCGTGCATCGGGAAGGCCAGCGACGGCGGCGACATCGGCTGCCGCTTTACGCCCGAGATGATCGAGCTCTGCAAG
>CAYGZI010000751.1:0-2652 GCA_964354245.1 uncultured Planctomycetaceae bacterium | reverse complement strand
CCGTGGCTCATCCAGACCTGCATCTGCAATGGGGTGTTGGCGAACAACTCGTTGTCGTGTACCACCCGGATGAAGGTCCGGCCGTATTCCCGGGCCGGCGTGCTCTGGACGCGCCCCCCGAGCACGTCGCACGCCAACTGCATCCCGTAGCAGATGCCCAGCACCGGGATGCCCAACTCAAAGATCGCCGGATCGCAGCGGGGGGCCCCTGGCTCGTAGACGCTCGCCGGCCCACCCGAAAGAACCAGACCCTTGGGGGCCAATTGCCGGACCCGCTCGGCGGAGATGTTGTGGCGGACGATCTCGCAATAGACGTTCTGCTCGCGGACCCGGCGGGCGATCAACTGGGCGTACTGGGAGCCGAAATCCAGGACCAGCACCCTCTCGTCGGCCACGTTGGGCATTGTCCGAACCCTTGGAGAAACCGCTCATTATACCTGGAAACGCATCGGTGAAGGTACGGCCTCCCTGGCCGCGCGATGGGCTTTCAGCTATCAGGAGCCAGCATTCAGTTGGAGAAACCACTTGCCTTACGGACGGGAATACGGGTGCCGGGTGGCCCTGGGCGGTTGCCCGCCCAGGGCCACCCGGCACCCATACTTGCCCTAACACAGGACCCGGACTTTGGCTGGCAAAGGTTGCTCCCACGTTGCCACAGTGACGACCCTTGGGGTGGCGGCAATTGCTGACACTTGGCCGCTGATGGCTTCGCTCATGGGAGGAGGCGCGGATGGGACGGAATGACATTCCGTCCTACAGACATTGTGAGGCCGCTTTCAAGCCAGCTTGCGCCGCGCGGCCGGCTCTGCCATCGCCGACCGCCAGTCGGACTCCTCTTCGGTTTCCTGGCGGAGCTTGATGGTCGCGCCGGGCGGCAGCCGGCGATCGCTGATGATGCCCCGGGTGGTCGTCGATAGGAACTGGTAGAACATGGCGGCCAGTCCGTCGGCGAACTCGTCGCGGAGCCGCGCGAGGATTTCGTTCCACGTCAGTCCGCTGCGGTAGATCACCCGGTAGGCCTCTTTGAGGCGGCGGATTTCGGCCGCGCTGTGGCCGGCCCGCCGCAGCCCGATCTGGTTCAGTCCCACCACGTAGCTGCTCAGTCCGTCCACCGTGACATAGGGCGGCACGTCCTTGACGATGTGCGACTGGCCGCCGACCATCGCCAAGGAGCCGATCCGGCAGAACTGGTGAACGGCAACCGCGCCCGAGAGATACGCCCGGTCGCCCACGGTGACGTGCCCCGCGAGCATCGCGTTGTTGGTGAAGATCGTGTTGTTGCCCACGCGGCAGTCGTGGGCAAGGTGGACGTTGACCATCAGCAGGTTGGTGTCGCCGACGATCGTGGCCTCATCCTCTTCCAGCGCCCGGTGGATCGTCACGTTCTCGCGGATGGTGTTCCCCGCCCCGATCACCACCCTTCCGGGCCGCTCGGGGATGTGGACGTGCTGCGGCAGGCCGCCCAGCACGGCCCCCTCAAACACTTGGTTGCCCGGGCCCAGCCGGGTTCCGCTCTTCACCACGACGCGACTGGCGAGCCGGCACCCACTCTCGATGGTTGTGTCGGACTCGACGATGCAAAACGGCCCGATCTCTACGTCGCGGCAGATTTCGGCGTCCGGGCTGACGATGGCCGTGGGATGGACCCTCCCAGGCGACGGACGTGCAAAGTGCCGGACCGATGTGTGCTGCACCGCTATCACCCCCACCGATGGACCGCTGCGCGCCGATCAAGCGGGCGACATCAGCCCGCCCGCCTGTGTGAATCCAGAGCCTCGCGCGGCAGTTTTTATCGGTTAGATAACCGCATCCAATTCAGGGCGATAAAGCGGTTCTGCCGGATCTGACATCACTCCAAGCGACGACGGAAAGATGCACAAGACAGGTAAGAGTGCGATCTCAACTCCGAGGCCTCATCGTCGGGGGAACCAGCGGCCCTGCGGCTGACAGTGCGAGAGGTGAGATTCGAACTCACAAGGGTTACCCCACTGGATCCTAAGTCCAGCGCGTCTGCCAATTCCGCCACTCTCGCGTGGTTGTGCCGCAAGGAGTTGCGCGAACGCGGAAAGCCCCCTCGGAACGCCAAGGACGCTCCTGTGTTTGTACCCCGCTACGCGCCCGGAACTCTACCGCGTGGTCGAACGCCTGCATACCCCCATCATAGGCGGATGCGTGACGGCCTGCTACCACGTCGGGCGCCAGTCCGCGGTGTTTCCCCTAAGAGCCCCCTTTGACTCCCGCCTCCGCAGCGCGTAAAAAGGTAAGGTGTGAAAACGCTCGACGCGGCCCCCGATGAGGGGTCCATGCAATGGGGAGCTGTGAACCTGGTCAGGGACGAAAGTCAGCAGCCATAAGCGGCCAACCTCATGTGCGGTGGGCCTCTCATCGGGGGCCGGGGTCGTTGTAAGATGCCGGGGTCGCCGTAGCGCATGTCGGAATCGCCCTCCAATCAGGAACCGTCCGGGCACCAGTCCCCCAAGCCGGGGCAGTACACGGTCGTTGCCCGGCGCTATCGGCCGCAGACCTTCGAGGAACTCGTCGGGCAGGAGCATGTGGCCCGGGCCTTGTCTAATGCCATCAGCACCCAGCGCGTGGGCCACGCGTACCTCTTCACCGGGGCCCGCGGCGTGGGAAAGACCTCGGCGGCCCGGA
>CAYGZI010000750.1:0-2653 GCA_964354245.1 uncultured Planctomycetaceae bacterium | reverse complement strand
AACGCTTGCCGCCATTGAGGAAACAACTCCAAACCTGATATACACAGTCAAATTAGTAGCTTGCGGAACCTCGACAACCGTGACAGCGGCTGCTACAACTCGGGTCGGCCGGGAGGTGCGGGGCCACAGGCCCTGAAAGCATTTGATGCTTACCCTCCCGGCCGCCCCTTTTTTGTTGCGACGATCCTGACCTCAGACTCGCCTTCGCAGGTCCTCGGAAGCCAGTCCGACCGTGTTCGAGTACCCTTTCGGGCGATGCCCTTAGTCCCCTCGGCACCCACCGTACGGCACTCAAGGAGATGCTGATTCAGCCAAGGTAGGACGCTCGGTGCGCTGGTGGAGACGGAATTGCCAAGCCGCGGTAGTGGCCGAATTCTCCGAGATCAGCCCGCGTCATTCGCCGCGGGTCTTTTCACGAGCCCGCCCTGGCCCGCGATTAGGCTCGGGGAGCGTCTTGGGCTCGTAGGGGTGTGGCCGCTTGCGGACCACCGTGGCCTCGACGATTCTGTCCGGCTTCACCTTGGCGTCAGGCTGCTGCGGATCGATCCGCTGGAGCTTCGAGAGCACGTCGATCTCCTTGGTTACCCGGCCAAAGGCGGTGTGCCTGCCGTCCAGGTGGTGCGTGGGGCGGAAGGTGAGGAAGAACTGCGAGCCGCCCGTGTCGCGGCCGGCATGGGCCATGCTCAGGGTGCCGCGGAAGTGGACGCGGTAGTCGGGCCGGTAACACTCGCAGGCGATCGCGTAGCCCGGCCCGCCCGCCCCGGACCCCGTCGGGTCGCCCCCCTGAGCCATGAACTGGCCGATCACCCGGTGGAACGGTGCGCCGTCGTAGAACTTCTTCTGGACCAGGGAGATGAAGTTGGCCACGGTGTTGGGGGCCTCATTCTCGAACAACTCCACCTCGATCTCCCCCTTGGTGGTCTTCAGCAGCACGCGGGGCAGGTCGTCGGCCTTGGCCTCCGCCGCGCGGAGATCCTGCTCCCGCTTCCACGCCTTCTGATAGAAGGGAATCTCGTCGAGAAACTGGGAGGCCATCTCGGCAACGTCCTCGCCGAACCTCTGAAGCAGTTTGTTCTGCTTCGCCATGCCAAGGTACTTGCCCGCCAGTTCGAAATCGTTGGTGCAGAACGCGGACCAGCCCGCCGGGAGGTAGACCACCTTGTCCTCGAAACCGTGGTCCAAGAGCACCTTGGACACCCGCAAGGCTTCCTCGTAGTTCTCGGTCCGCCAGTACTGTAGGCCGATGCCCAGGAGAGCCTCGCCCACCTCCTTGTCGGCGTTGGGGGCCTCCAGGTCCGCGGCCTCGGCCGCCGAGGCGAGCTTCGGCAGTGTCGCCTGCATACGCTGAATCATCTCGGCGTTGCGTTTCTCGATCCCCGCCGCTTGCTCGGGCCCGGCGGTGCGGTATTCGTCCTGCAGCCCGCGCAGCTCGCCGATGACCTTCTTCCACTCGGCGAACACCCGCTGGAATTCGGCCCGCTTCGCCCCCGGCTTCTCCGCCTCCTTGGGTGGGCCTGACCACGCTTGGGAGAGAACACAAGAGACAATCCCCACGATTCCCGCTACGATGATGCCATGCTTGCGTGCCAAAGTGTCTCCTCTTGTGCAATGCGGATGCCGGGCAAGCGTTCGCCCGTTTCCCGCTCCAGCGTAGGCTGACCGAATGCGAACGACAAGGTGTTCGACATCGGACTTTGACCCGTGAAGCCCCGCCAACGGGTCGGGAGCGGAATCGTCAATCCGACGCACGGTCACTTCGCCACACCAGATCGCCCCAACGCGGAAGAGGTGGCGTGGCGTGGCCCCGATATCCGTGACCAGTCGGACTGGCAACTGACCACAAGGCTTTCGCGGCCGGGAAGCCGGCTCGAAAGGCAAACCGGGCTCGGCAAGTATTCTGTCACCGTTGGCCGACATTATTGGGCTTTGGGCCAGAGTCCGCCTCGTTTTCAAGGGGGGATACTTCCCTACCGATGGGCAGTCTGGTAATCTCGACTACCACGCTTCTTGGGGGCATCCGCTGAAGAGGGAACTGTGACCAAGTTGGATCAACTCGTCACAGTCAGGCAGGCTGCTCGCTTCCTGGGTGTCGCGCCCAACACCCTGCGAAACTGGCACCGGGACGCCAAGATCCCTGTCTACCGAAATCCGGTCAGCAACTACCGGCTGTTCAAGAAGGCCGACCTGGAAGAGCTATTGCGACAGATCGTGCAATTGAGGCAGTTTCCGACCGGCTGGAAACGCTCCGCGCCCCGCAATCGCAGACCACGCTGAGGGCCACTGCCATCGAGAAACCAGACAAGCCACTATGGAACCGGCCGCACCATGACATCCAGCACGATGGAACTGCTGCCAGGAACCGAGGTCCACGCCCGAGGGCTCCGCTGGGAAGTAGTCTCCAGCCAGAGCCTTGGCCCGCAGACCCTCTTTCGTCTACGCGGCCTGGAGAACGCCGTCCTGGGGCATGAACTCGACGTTCTCCATCCCTTCGAGCAGATTGAGCCGATCCGTCACGAACTCCGGCCGGACCGCGCGTCTCCGCTGCCAAACTGGCTGGTCTACCACCAGGTGTTCCTGTTGGAGCAGGCTCTCGGTCCGGACTCCCTGCTGGCCGTCCAGCTCTGCCGCCTGCGCATCGAACCCTACCAGCTCG
>CAYGZI010000749.1:0-2661 GCA_964354245.1 uncultured Planctomycetaceae bacterium | reverse complement strand
ACCCCCCGCAAGCCCCGGGACGACTACCTGAGGGGACTGGACCGGCAGTAGGGAGGGACTAGGGGTCGGGGGTTAGGGGTTAGGGGCTGGGGACTCGGGACTAGGGGCTGGGGAGCGGCACCTCGTGCCCAAGCTCCGCTTGGGCACGCACTGACGCGAAGCTCCGCTTCGCCGGGACGCAAACGTGTGCAAAGCCGCGGCCAGGGGTCGCGGCTTTACATTTGCGCGGCGGCTGATTCTTTCATCGCGGCGTCGCCCCGGGTATGATGGGGGCAGCCCGGGCCGCCGCACGTGGCGCCCCGCCGTCCGCGTTGTACTCGTACCCCACGAGAGTAGCCGCCATGAACCGCCCACGCTTCGTCCGCTTGCTTGCCCTGATAGTTGCCCTTTTCGTCGCCGCGGCGGCCGCCCCGTCGCTTGCTCAAGACAAAGACGCCAAAGAGAAACCCCAGAAGCCGCCGGCCAAATCGAGCGTCGAAGGCCAGCGCAAGACGCTGGAGGACCCCAAACGCCCGGTCGTCGTCAAACGCGACGAGATCGTCGCGGCCTGCGATCTGAAGCCGGGGATGATCGTGGCCGACGTGGGCGCGGGCACTGGGGTCTTCACCCGGCTCATGGCCCCCAAGGTCGGGCCGCAAGGCAAGGTCCTCGCCCTGGAGATCAAGAAGGACCTGGTCGCGCACCTCGAAAAGATGTGCCGCGAGCAGAAGCTCGACAACGTGGTGGCCAGCCTTTCCACGCCCACCTCCACGGAGCTGGCCCCCAAGTCGATCGACCTCGCCTTTGTCTCCGACACCTATCACCACTTCGACCGCCCGCGGGAGATGCTCGCGTCGATGCGCTCGGCCCTGCGTCCGGAAGGCCGGCTGATCGTCGTGGACTTCGAGAAGGCCGGCGGAATGAAGGACCACGTGCGGACGGACAAGAAGACGGTGACCGCGGAGATCGAGTCGGCCGGCTTCACGCTCGTGGACGAGAAGGACACGGTTCCGGAACATTACCTCCTACGGTTCAAGAAGCGGCCCGTGCGCCCGCCGGCCGTGCCCCTGGTGGTCCACGACCCGTACTTCAGCGTCTGGTCGTTCGCCGACAAATTGGCCGACGACGATCCGCGGCACTGGACCGGCACGGAGCAGCAGATGGTGAGCATGGTCCGCGTCGACGGCAAGGCATACCGGCTGATGGGCAAAGACCCTCCCGGCGTCCCGGCCATGCCGCAGGTGGGCCTCGAAGTGCTGCCGACCCGCACGATCTACGATTTCCAAGAGGGCGGCGTCCGAGTGCGGCTTATCTTCACCTCGCCGCTCCTGCCGGGCGACCTGGAGCTGATCGGCCGACCCGTGACGTATCTGACCTGGGAGTCGTGGGCGATCGACGGGCGCCTGCACGACGCGTCGATCTACTTCGACGTTCCGGACGGGTTCATCTTTCCCTGGAACAAGCGCCCGTCGGACACTGATTTCTTGACGGGGATGGTCAGCCAGGACATCCGGGTGCCCGGCCTGCAAGGACGCCGGATCGGCTCCACGGTGCAGCCGGTCCTGGAAAAGGCGGGCGACAACCTGCGGATCGACTGGGGCTACCTGTACGTGGCGTCGACCGCGAAGGTGGCGATCGCCTCGCGAGAGATCGCGCGCAACGGGTTCGCCGCCGACGGCCGGATTCCGTACCAAGACCCGCAGAACGGGTATCGCGGCGCCGTGACGGCCATGGCTTTCGACCTCGATGCGCTGGGGGCGGCGAAAACGTCACGCTGGGCGATGGTCGCTTTCGACGACGTCTACTCCATCCAGTACCTCGGCAAGAACCTGCGCCCCTATTGGCGACGCAACGGCGCCGAGGCCAAGGACCTGCTGCAAACCGCCGCCCGGGAGTACGAAGCCCTCCAGCGCCGCTGCGAGCAGTTCGACAACGACCTCATGGCCGACTTGGAGCGCGTCGGCGGGCCACGCTATGCCGAGCTATGCGCCCTGGCCTACCGCCAGGCCATCGGCGCCCACAAGCTGGCCGCCGGGCCCGATGGTCAGCCCATGCTCTTCCCCAAGGAGAATTTTTCCAACGGCTGCATCGCCACGGTGGACGTGATTTACCCGGCCGCGCCGATCTTCGCCCTGCTGAGCAATGACCTCTTAAAGGCCACGGTCACTCCGGTCTTCGAGTATGCCATGACGCCGCGGTGGAAGTTCCCCTTTGCCCCGCACGACCTGGGCACGTATCCCAAGGCCAACGGCCAGGTCTATGGGGGCGGCGAGAAGACCGAGAAGAACCAGATGCCCGTCGAAGAGTCGGGCAACATGCTGATCCTGGCTGCACTGATCTCGCAAATCGACGGCAACACCAAGTACGTCGAGCGCTACTGGCGGCTCCTGGAACGCTGGGCCGAGTATCTCAAGGAAAAGGGCCTCGACCCGGAGAACCAGCTTTGCACCGACGATTTCGCCGGGCACCTGGCCCACAACGCCAATCTCTCCCTGAAGGCGATTCTCGCCCTCGGGGCTTATGCCAAGATGTGCGACATGGCCGGGCGCAAAGATCAGGCAGCCGAGTACCGCGCGCTTGCCGAGCGGTTTGCCAAGGAGTGGGTCAAGCTGGCCGACGACGGCGACCACTATCGCCTGGCCTTCGACCGCCCCGGCACGTGGAGCCAGAAGTACAACCTGG
>CAYGZI010000748.1:0-2664 GCA_964354245.1 uncultured Planctomycetaceae bacterium | reverse complement strand
TTGTTGGATCAAGGCCAATCCGAACTTGGGCGTCTCCGTCAAGTTCGACGACTTGATGCGGAAGTTCAAGAAGGCCCAAGAGACTCCAAGCGCCCAGTCCAACTTCCGCCGCAAGCATCTCAACCAGGATACTGAATCCGATACTCCGTGGATCGCTACCGACGCGGGGTCTGCGTGGGAGAAGTGTTCCGGCGGCAACTTCTATGATGCCCACGGGTTGACCGCAGAAGTAATTGCACAGTTCGCCGGCCGGGCGTGCTACGTGGGCGGCGATCTATCGAGTCTGTGTGACTTGACATCTCTTGCGTTTGCCTTTCCGAAGACGGACGGCAGCGTGGACATTTTTATGTTCGGCTGGTGCCCGCGAAAAAATGCCGTGGGGCGGCACAGGGACAGGCGGGTCCCGTACCTGACGTGGGCAGAACGCGGTTTGATCGACCTGACTGAAGGCGAGTCGGTGGACTATGACGCCATTCGCGCTGTGATCCGCAGGGCCCGCGATGAGTGGAAGTGGGACGTTAAGGAGTTGGCCTTCGACCCAAACAACGCCCGCTACCTGCTGACTAAGCTCCGCGAAGAAGACGGGTTCTATGAGGAAGGTCAAATCATCGAGCACCAGCAGACCACGGGCTTTATGAACGAGCCGATTGGGGCGACAGAGAAGCTCATTCTTGAAGGAAAGCTTCGTCACGGCGGGCATCCTGCGCTTCGCTGGTGTGTGAGCAACTGTGTGATCTACAGCGATACTGGCGGCCGGCGACGGTTCAATAAGAAGCTGGCCCGGGAAAAGATCGACTGTGCCGTGGCGATGGTCATGGCGGCAGGGCGGGCCGTGCTGGCGGGCGGCGTATCTGTATACGAAACACGTGGGGTATGGGAGGTGTAATGACGCAACGCGCAAGGCGGATCGTTCGCGATGGTATGAGCCTCGTCGGCATTGCCTGCTTGGCCGTGGGTGCGGTCTTCTGTCCGGCGTTGCTGTGCATCTATAGCGGAGTGGCGTTGCTCGCGGGTGCGGTCGCTTGGCAGCGGTATGAATGGCTCAAGGCCCAGAGGACCAGACGATGATTACCCAATGGTTTGCGCTTGCGAGCGCGTTTCTTTCGGGTATAGCAACTCCCGATCCTTGGCTCCTCGATTACTTCCAGGGCGGCGAACCGTCCGCAGCCGGGGAGTACGTCAACGAGGAAAACGCACTGAACTGTCCGGCTGTCAAGGCGGCCGTCAGCGTGCTTGCCGAGAGCATGGCGATGCTTTCTATCGACGTGTATCGGATCGAAAAGTCCGGCCGCTGGCAACCGGCCTTGGATCATCCCCTTCAGGAAATCCTAGACCGTTGGGCCAACCCCGATACACCCGCCGTAACGTGGCGGGAGACGGGACAGAACCAACTTGGCCTTTGGGGCAACTTCTATTCCATCATCGTGCGGCGGCAAAACGGCGATCCCCTGGTTCTCTGGCAGCGGTCCTCCAAGCCGGAGCGGACCAAGCCGTACCGGAATCCCAAGGACGGCCAAATCTGGTATGAACTCCGCGACGACTACGGCCGGCCGGAAGATCCGCTGCCTGCCTCAGACATGTTCCACGTCAAGGCTCTATCGCTCGATGGGCTGATCGGGAAGTCAATCGTCCGCATCATCAAGGAGGCCATCGGCGGCAACAAGGCGGCAGAACGATTTGCAAACGAGGTCTTTAGGAACGGGCCTACGCCACAGGGATTCATCAAGTATCCGGCGCGGCTTTCCGAGCCTGCCTTTAAGCGATTGCAGGATTCGATGAATGCCGGGGCCCATCATGGCGAGCGGCACCGCTTCAAGCTGCTGGAGGAAGGCGGCGAGCCCATCTTCTCTCAGTTCAATCTCGCGCAGTTGCAGATGGTGGACGTGCGCCGATTCCTTCTGGAGGAAGTTGCGCGGGCCTATCGAATCACGCCCTATCTGCTTGGCGATCTGACGCACGGCACGATGGGCAGCATCACGGAACTGGGGCGGCAATTTGTTACCTATACGATGGGCCCCTGGTGCGCACGATGGGTGGCTGAGATCGACTGTAAGCTGCTCAAGCCTCCGTACCATGCCCGGGTGGACTTCTCGGCCTTCCTCCAAGCGGACCACGCGGCCCGCGCCGCATATCACCGGGCGATGTTTGGCGTGGGCGTCGAGTCGATCAACGAGATTCGACATGCAGAGGGGATGAATCCTTTGGCCGATTCGGCGGCCGACGAGCATTTTGTGCCATTGAATATGGTCCCACTGAGCATGGCGATCAAGGGGCCGCAACCGAAACCAACCCCCGGCAATCCGCCTCCGGCTCCGCCGGTTGGTGACGGCGAGACGCCGGCCGACCCCGGGCCCGTCGCTGACGAGAAGCCGGCCAACGGAGCGCTGGCCGCGGCGCAGGCCGTGGTCACTGTGACTCAGACCCGGCTTGCCAAAGTGGCCGCCAATGCCGTGCTGCGGACCACCAGTACGCCCAGCCGGTTCATCGAACGAATGAGCGTGGCCTTGGCCCATTCTGCTGATCGGTTCCGCGAGGCCATGCGGGCTCCCGTGGAGGCCGTCGTAGCGGCAGGTGGAACGCTTGAGCCCGACATGCCAGTCCTCGACTGGCTGGACCACACCACGACGCTCTGGCAGCACGAGGTGCGGACGGCCCTGTTGGCCG
>CAYGZI010000747.1:0-2687 GCA_964354245.1 uncultured Planctomycetaceae bacterium | reverse complement strand
CTATGGCAACACGTTCAACGAGACGCCGAATCTCGATAGACTGGCGAGTGACGGGATGCGGTTCACGGACGCATACGCGGCGGCCCCTGTGTGCTCCCCGTTCCGAGCCGCCCTGATGACCGGGCAGTGCCCGGTTCGGGCAGGCATCACCGACTACCTGCGGCCGGACGACCCGAAGCACCTGGCGACGGATCATGTGACACTGCCAGAGATGCTCAAGGGCGCCGGCTACGCCACCGGTATAGTCGGCAAGTGGCACCTCACAGGCTACGCCAACCACGGGGCGAAAGAGAGCCCACCCCGTGATCACGGCTTCGATGAAGTGATCGTCTCCGAAAACAGGGGCATCGGCGCAGGCAGCTACTTCTTCCCCTACCACTTCAACAAGGAGATCGAGCAACGCCTGCCCGGCCGGGAGCATCTCGTGGACCGCTGCAACCTGGAGGCGGAGGAGTTCATCGAGCGACACAAGGACGGACCCCTCTTCCTATACCTGAGCCACTACGCGGTGCACACGCGATTGAACGGCAAGCCGGAGCTTGTTGCGAAGTATGAGGCGAGGCCTAATGCGGGCAAGGGATTCCAGGCCCCTCGCAATAATCCGCACCTGGCCGCACAGCTCGAATCCCTCGATCAGGGGGTGGGGATGATCAGAGACAAACTGCGTGAGCTTGGCCTATCCGAGAACACGATTGTCATCGTCACCAGTGACAACGGCGGCGAGGACAAAGTGACTTCAAACGCCCCTCTCCGCGCCGGCAAATCGACCCTCTACGAGGGCGGCATCCGCGAGCCGCTCATCGTTTATTGGCCCGGCGTCACCAAACCCGGCAGCGTCTGCCACACACCGGTCTGTACCGTCGATTTCTATCCGACTTTCGCAGAGATCGCCGGATGCAAGTCAGTGCAGCCTATTGACGGCGTTTCCCTCCTGCCCATCTTGAAGAATCCTGACGCCAGGCTCAGCCGAGATACGCTCTACTGGCACTACCCACTGGAGACGCCGCATTTCCTTGGCGGCCGATCCGCCGGGGCGATTCGCAAAGGCAAGTGGAAGCTCATCGAGTTCTTCGATCCGGGCGAGGTCGAGCTGTACGATCTGGCCAAGGACCCCGCTGAGCAGCGCAACCTCGCTGACAAACGATCAGACAAAAAACAAGAGTTGCTGGAGGCATTGCACGCATGGCAACGTCAGGCGGGCGCAACCTTTCCACAAGGCCAGCCAAAGAACACCCGAGTAGGAGAGAAGAAATGAGAATCGATACCTGGAGTCGTCGCGATTTCCTGAAGACCGCCGGTTTGAGTGCGGCATGGATTGCATCGTCCGATTCTCCCGTCGGATGGGCACAGGCGTCGGAGAGCCGTAAGCCCCGGCCGAATATCCTGTTCTGTATCGCGGACGATTGGGGATGGCCGCACGCGAGCATCGCAGGCGACAAGGTGGTCAAAACCCCGAATTTCGACCGCGTCGCGCGGGAGGGCATCCTGTTTCAGAGTGCGTTCGTGACCGCGCCATCCTGCACACCGTCGCGAGGCTCGATTGCCACAGGTCAGTGGCACTGGCGTCTGGAGGAAGGTGGAAACCTCTGGAGCACCTTGCCCGTCAAATTCGCGGTCTATCCCGATCTGCTCGAAAAGGCCGGCTATCACGTCGGTGTCACCCGCAAGGGTTGGGGGCCGGGACAAGACAAGGCGGGCGGACGAACGAGAAACCCGGCGGGACCGCCGTACAAGGATTTCAAATCGTTCCTTGAAGCCCGGCCCAACGGCGCCCCGTTCTGTTTCTGGTTCGGCAGCCAGGACCCGCATCGTGCGTACCAGTGGGAGTCCGGCGTCAAGAGCGGGATGAGGCCCCAGGATGTCCAGGTGCCGGCGTGCTTTCCCGACAGCGAGATCGTCCGCAAGGACATCTGCGACTACTATTGGGAGGTACAACGATTCGACCGCGAGGTCGGGGGACTGCTCGACATACTGCGGGACAGGGGCGAGTTGGACAACACGCTCGTGGTGATCACGGGCGATAACGGCATGCCGTTCCCGCGGTGCAAGAGTAACCTGTACGACCTCGGGACGAACGTGCCGCTGGCCGTGCGATGGTCCGGTCAGATCAAAGGCGGCCGGGTCGTCGAAGACTTTGTCAGTCTGCAGGACCTCGCACCGACGTTTCTTGAGGCAGTTGGTCTGAAACCGCCGGCCGAGATGACGGGACGCAGCCTGATGGGCATACTGACATCAGACAAGTCGGGACGCGTCGATCCCGCGCGTGACCACGTCCTGACCGGCAAGGAACGGCACGCCTGGGTCCGCAAAGGCGGGCTCAGCTACCCATGCCGGGCGATTCGCACGCATGAGTTCCTCTACATCCGGAACTTCAAACCCGACCGCTGGCCTGCCGGCGACCCGTCAAATGGCGGCGAGCCTTACTACCCCGATTGGACCTACGGTGACATCGACAACTCGCCGACCAAGACCTACATGATGGAGCATCGCGCGGAGGCCTCTGTGAAACGGCTCTTCGCGCTGGCCTTCGAGAAGCGACCGGCGGAAGAGTTGTACAACCTGGGGAAGGACCCGGACCAGCTCAACAATGTCGCGGGCGATCCGGGGTACGCCGAAGCGAAAAAAGGGCTCGGGACGCGGCTGATGGCAGAGCTGAAGGCCACAGGAGACCCCCGCGCTCTCGGCAC
>CAYGZI010000746.1:0-2692 GCA_964354245.1 uncultured Planctomycetaceae bacterium | reverse complement strand
AAGGACCCCTTCAGCCTGCACCTGGAAGGCCGTGCGACGATCGAAGGCCGCGAGGTCTCCCATCCGGCCGTGCCCGCCGAAGACATGATGCAGGCCTTCGCCTACCGGCATCTGGTGCCGGCAACGGAAATGCGGGTCGCCGTGGCCGGACGCGCGGCCCCCAAGGCCCAGGTCGTGAGAATCCTCAGCAAGACGCCGGTGAAGATTCCTGCTGGCGGAACCGCCCGGGTTCAGATCGCCACGCCCGCCCGCGCCATGGCCGGGCAGCTCCGGCTCGAGCTGAGCGATCCGCCCGAGGGAATCGCCATCAAGACCACGTCGTCTTCCGCCGAGGGGACGGAGATCGTGCTGGAGAGCGACGCCGCCAAGGTGAAGCCCGGCCTGAAGGGCAATCTGATCATCGTCGCCTCGGGGCGAAGGACCGGACCTGCCGCGAAGGTGAAGCCCGCCGCGGCGCAGCGGATCGTGCCGCTGGCCACGCTGCCGGCCATCCCGTTTGAAATCGTGGCCCCCTAAGTAGTCCGACACGCTTGGACTGTCGGGTGGCTGGCGGCTGAGCATAGCGAAGCCCCAGTGAATGGCTGCTGGGGCACGCTTCGCTTTGCCCCAGCCACCCAACTCGCCAATTAAGGCGCATCGGACTACTATAGACGACGGCGGTACACGATCCGCTCGCCGCCATCGCCGGGCGGCACGGTCGCCTCCAGTTGCTTCATGAGTGCGGACCCTTCGGCCGTCGTCTTGCGCCCCGCGATCTGCCAATCGAGCTCGTAGCGTGCGCGCGGGTCGAGGCCGTGCAAGGCGAGTTTCACGGATCGCCCGCCCGGTAGCACAGGCATCTTGCCCGTGCTCGCTGTGGGTGGCACAGGCATCTTGCCTGTGCTTCCTTGCAGCACTGGCGAAACGCCAGTGCCACCCGACCGCGGCGGGATCACCAGGATCAAGCCCTCGCCCAGGTCGGGCCGGTGGAACTGCATCGCCATCCAGTGCTTGCCGTCCCGCGAGTAGGGAGTCAGGGGATACCACGCCCCGACCAGCAGGTGCCGCAATTGCCGGTAGGCGTCCATCAAGTGCTTGGCGCGGGCTCTGTCGAAGTCCTTCGCATCGGCGATCCAGCCCGGGATGAGCGAGCAGCCGAGCGTCGAGTGGAAGGAGCGGTCGTCCAGCCGCACCAACGGCGTGGTGAACGTATTGTTTGGCAAGTACCGGCTGAGGCTCCAGATTACGGCCGCGTCGACCTCGTTGTCGAACCAGTAGTCGCTCTCCTGGTGCAGGTGCATGCGCGCGATGGTTTCCAAGTCGATCCGCCGCCCGCCGCTGGCGCATTCCTCGCGCAGTGCGTCGGGCCACGCGCGGGCCAGCCGGTCCCAGAAGTCGTAGAGCCCCTCGACGTACTTCATCTCCGCAATCCCTTGCCGGTCCGGCGGATCGCTGAATCGCCAATAGGGAAGCGGGTCCATGTTGAAATCGCTCCGGTAGAACGCAAAGCCCGGCAAGGCCATGAATCCCTTGACGATGTCGAAGAGGTATTGCCGCACCTCGGGCAGGCCGAGGTTCAATAGATACGTGCCTTGCGGCTGGTTGCTGGTGCGCAATAGCCACTGCGGGCGGTTGCGGTGGAGCCACGTGCCCGGCACCACCCGCTCAAACTCAAACCACAGGCCATAGACCATGCCGTGCCCTTTGGCCGCCGCGGCCACCGGGCCGATACCTTGGGGATAGGCTTCTTTGCGCGGCGTCCAGTTGCCGGCGCCGGCGGGCCAGCCTCCCTCGAACCAGCCCGCATCGGTGATGAGCGCTTCGAGCCCGAGCGGGGCATAATCGCGGATCAGCGAAATCTGGTTTTCCGCATTGCACTCGTTGAGCCAGCCGCCCCCGCGCGTGAAACAGGTATTGCAGAAGAGCGTCGGCAGCGGGCGATGGCCGCTCCGCCGGGCCGCGTAGTGCTTGTAGATGAGCTGGCGGAACTGTGCATTGCTCTCGAAGGTGTCGCCGGGCCAGCAGAGCATGAGGATCCGCGGCGTGCGCACGCGCTCGCCGGGACGGAGCTTGAAGTGGGTGATCTCCAGGCCGGCGGTCGCGTGCAGGCGCCGGTCCTGGCGGCAATTCAGGCGCATGGCCCACTGGCCCGACCAGCCGACGGCCACGATGTAGGACGCCTTGCCGCCCTCGATCTTCACAAACGGGAAATCCTTGTTCGACGAGCGGCCCCCGCCGCCGCTCAGCCGCTCTGACGAGCCCGGGGCCATGCTCACCAGCGTGGGCTCGAAGTCGGTCGGGTTAGACGGGGCCCCGTTGGTGCGGTGCAGGCGGTAGCAGGAGGAGACTTCCGAAGTCTTCGAGACTTCGGAAGTCTTTGCCACCTTTCCGATCGGCTCATCCAGTGCCAGGTCGAGCGCCTGCACGTCGGCCAGGATCGGCGTGTCCTGGGGACCATCGTTGCGGAACCAAAGGACCCAATCGACCGCCGGGAAATCGCGGTAGCGGGTGACGTGCCACTCGACCGCCAGGCCGGTCTGCGGATCGGTCCAGGAAGTGATGGTTCCGGCGGCAGTCTCGAGGGGGACAGTCCCGTTTTCGCTGCGCGAAAACTGGGACAGTCCCCTCCGCCAGCCGGGCAGAAGCTCATCGCTGTGCCGGCCGCCGTAGACAAACGAAAACGGGTAGCGGCACAGCCGCGTGTCGGGGTGCC
>CAYGZI010000745.1:0-2693 GCA_964354245.1 uncultured Planctomycetaceae bacterium | reverse complement strand
GCCTGGGTATGCTGGCGACCACCAGTCTGAACCCAGAGCCGATCCCCCTGGACGCCCGCTCCGGATCTGCCGGAGATAATGGGGTGTTCAAACAGTCTAAAGCGACTGGAGAGAATAGCGAGACGCAATGCGGACCATCGAGCCTAAACTAAGTTCCGCCTTGGGCTTCCTGACGGTCCTGGACTGCGCCGACGGCGGATTGATCGGCGGGTATCTGGTCCTGAACCGCACGGGACGGCCTCTGGAGTTCCATTGCACGGCCCCAATCAAGCCGAATCGGGCCCAACAGATCCTTTATGGCCCCACGCTGGAACCTTACTTGTTCGGTGAGCAAATCGGCCAAGCGCTCTTGGCCAAGGGAACCATCGAGCCGGAGGTGATCTGCACGGATCGCCCGCCAGCACTGGCCGTCAGGGAGTTCGTGGAGATTCCGGTGGCACTAGTCCTATCGGGGGATGCGATCGAGCCTCCAGTTGACGGCGCGGACTTGGGCAGCGCGTGTCCCACCCCTGCAGAGGGTATGGTCCATCGCCTCGACGCACCCCACGGACTGGGACCCCACCATCTCGCTTTTCGTCTGGGCAGAAACCACTTGGCCGTGTCGCCGCTTGCAGCCGGGGACCGGGAACTCATCGCCGACCGTCTCGGAGAGCTGGCCGACACGTTTGACCTGGCGGAACCCTTCGAGCGAATTCGAGCAGCCATCGAAGAAGCACGCCGCGGGGGCGGTGGGCAGTAGGTGGTAGGTGGTAGGTGGTAGGTGGTAGGTAGTAGGTAGTAGGTGGTAGGTGGTAGGTGGTAGGTGGTAGGTGGGGTGGCACAAGCCGCCCGTTGTGAAATCCGAGTGAAGAATGTCGGATGTCGAATGACCAATGACGAACCAGTGACGAAGCTCGAAGCTCGAAGGGGCCGCCCAAGGGCTCCATTTCGTGTTTCATCATTGGAGCTTCGTTCGTCATTCGACATTCGACATTCGTCGTTTCTTCCACCTCCGCCGCCCGCGGTCGTCACGCTGGACCCGACGCTCCGGGTCAGCCCCTTCGCCACCGGCTGGCACCGGGCGATCCACCGGCCGATCGAGGTCCCGGTGCAGACCACTCCGATCGACCAGCACGCTTGCCGGGTGATTTCCGTCGGCATCGGCCGTCCCGAGATTGCCGCGCGGAGTTTCCGCTTTGCCGAGCCGGAAGCGGGCGAGGTGAGGATTTCCGAAGTCCCGGAGACTTCGGAAGTCTCTTTGGCGATGAAAGCCCACGGGTTGCACCCCGTGGACGTTGAGAGCGCCAAGACGGCCGGCGCAGGGCGCTCGATCGCCGGCCCAACCCGGATCCGCCCGCCGGACGACGTGGTCAAGCTCGATGACCGGCTCCGGTACGTGCTGCAACCTTCGTTGGAGTCGCTCCTTTCGTCGCGGTCTCTGGGGTTTCCGCTCCGGCCGTTTCCTTACCAGTTGGAGGGAGTCGCGTTTCTCTATCCGCGCCAGGCCGCGATCCTTGCCGACGAGATGGGCCTGGGCAAGACGATGCAGGCGATCACCGCCGTGCGCCTGCTCTTGCACGGCGGCGAGATCCGGAGCGTGCTCTTGATCTGTCCCAAGCCGCTGGTGTCCAACTGGCATCGCGAGTTCAGCCAGTGGGCGCCCGAGATCCCCGTGATGGTGATCGAGGGCGATCCCGCGCGGCGGCGCTGGCAGTGGCAGTTGCCCTCGGTTCCGGTGAGGATCGCCAACTACGAACTCTTGCACCGCGACGGCGACGTCCTCGATGCCTGCGCCGCAAACGGCACGCCCTGCGCACGCTTCGATCTGGTGGTGCTGGACGAAGCCCAGCGGATCAAGAACGCCTCCAGCATCACCAACCAGGCCGTGCGGGCGATTCCGAGGGACCGGAGCTGGGCCTTGACGGGCACCCCCGTCGAGAACGGCCCGCAGGACCTGGTGGGAATCTTCGAGTTCCTCGCGCCCGGATTTCTCTCGCCGGACATGAAGCCCGGCCGCATCGGACGCACGATCCGCGACTACGTGCTCCGGCGGACCAAAGAGCGGGTTTTGGCGGACCTGCCGCCGCGGCTGTTTTCCGACGCGGACCTGGATCTCACGCCCCAGCAGCGGGAGACCTACGAGCTGGCCCGGGACGAAGGCGTCCTGCGCCTGACGGAGATGGGCCAATCGGCCACGATCCGACACGTCTTCGAGCTGGTCCTGCGTCTGAAGCAGATCTGCAACTTCGACCCGGCCACCGGCGCGAGCGCGAAGCTGGAGCGGCTGGAGGCGGACCTGGAAGAGGTGGTCCAGAGCGGGCGCAAGGCGATCGTTTTCAGCCAATGGGTGCAAACGCTCCAGCGGCTCTCCGGGGTCCTGCGCCGGTTCCGGCCGCTGGAGTACCACGGCCGCATTCCGGCGGCCCGCCGCGAGGCCGTCGTCAGCCGGTTCCGGGAAGATCCGAGCCACCCCCTGCTCCTGATCAGCTACGGGGCGGGGGGCGTGGGACTGAACTTGCAGGCGGCGGGCTACGTGTTTCTCTTCGACCGCTGGTGGAATCCCGCCGTCGAGGATCAGGCCATCCACCGCGCCCACCGCATCGGCGCGACCGGGCCGGTCACCGTGGTCCGGTTCCTCATGCTCGACACGATCGAGGAGAGGATCGACCGCATCCTTCAGCAAAAGCGGGACCTCCGCGACACGATCTTCTCGG
>CAYGZI010000744.1:0-2697 GCA_964354245.1 uncultured Planctomycetaceae bacterium | reverse complement strand
CCCCGCCGAGTACATCGCCGAGATCGCGCGCCTGGGCGGCGTGACGGACGTGGTCCCTTACGACCGGCCCAGGCACGACGTGCGCGCGGGCGACCTGCCCTACTGCGTCGGCTACGACGCCGAGGCCGCCAAGATCGCCTCCCTCAACGTGCTCCAGCGCGAGGGCGTGAAGCTCCGTCTGCACAGTTGGGTCGTGGGCCCCATGCTCGAAGGCTCGCGGGTCGTGGGCGCGATCGTCGAGTCCAAGTCCGGGCGCCAGGCGATTGCCGCCGACGTGGTGATCGACGCCACCGGGGACGGCGACGTGGCTGCCCGGGCCGGGGCCCGGTTCATGGGGCCGGCCGAGCGCGGCGACCGCATGAACATGAGCCTGATGTACCAGGTCGGCGGCGTTGCCTCCTCGGCCGCAGGGCCGCAAGGCGGGATCCGCATCGGCGACCGCGTGGTCCTCTGGGGACCCGGCTCCGGCGGCGACGGCCTCGACGCGGAAAACCTCACGCGGGCCGAGGTCGAAACCCGGCTCAAACTCTGGGAGCAGGTCCAGAAGCTGCGCAAGCGTCCCGGCTTCGAGTCGGCCTACCTGGCGCAGACCGCCACGTGCATTGGCGTGCGCGAGACCCGCCGCATCCTCGGCCAATACGTCCTGACCGAGCAGGACGCGATCAACGGGACGCGCTTCCCCGACGCCATTGCGATCAGCTCCAACCCCATGCCCAGCTACCGCGGACGCCGCTACTTCTTCGCCCACGAAGGTTTCGACGTTCCGTACCGGACGCTCGTGCCCCAGAAGATCGACGGGCTGGTGCTGACGGGCCGGTGCATCTCGTGCGAGCAGGCCCCGTTTCAATCGGCCCGCTCGATGGCCCCGGCGATGGCCATCGGCCATGCGTCGGGCTGCGCGGCCGCGTTGGCGGCGATCGGCGGGATCGCCCCGCGGAAACTCGACGTGAAGGCCCTGCAACGGCTGTTGGTCAGCCAGAAGGCCGAGCTGCGGACCGCATAACGTAATCATCCGTAGGGCGGATTTGTAATCCGCCCTTCTACCGGACGGATTAGAAATCCGTCCTACATTGCCCGACAGCCTAGGCGTGTCGGACCACGAGGATCCACGGACAGGCCCCGGGGGGTGCCGTTCTCCGGGCGGGTCGTGGTCCCCCGGGGAAGGCCATTCTCGATGTTCCGCGAGCACATTTCGCGGAAAAGTCCGCCCAGACTCCCCCCGCCGATCCGTCTGGAGCGGCGCCACCCTTGACGGGTCTGCCGGCTTGCCCTAGAAAGCTCGACGTGGCGGGCTCGGCCGAGTGCCGACCGACTGCCTCTCGTCGGAAACCGCGCGGGATTGAAAGGACGTGACCATGGGCGGGCTGTATGGCGTGGCGGCGAAGAAGGACTGCGTGGCCGATCTGTTTTACGGGACCGACTACCATTCGCACCTGGGCACGCGCCGCGGCGGCATGGCGGTCCGCAGCCGCTGCGGCTTCACCCGATTCATCCACGACATCACCAATTCCCAGTTCCGCAGCAAGTTCGAGGACGACCTTCAGCGCATGAGCGGCGCGCTCGGCATCGGCGCGATCAGCGACTACGAGGACCAGCCGCTGATTATCGGCTCGCACCTGGGGACTTACGCCCTGGCCACCGTGGGCCGGGTCCTCAACCTGGAGGAGCTCGCCGCTGAGGCGTTCCGCGGGCGGACCCATTTTTCCGAAATGAACGGCAATGCCGTCAATCCGACCGAGCTCGTGGCCACGCTCATCAACGGCAGCGACACCTTCGAGGCCGGAATCGAGCACGCCCAGGAGGTGATCGAGGGCTCCTGCTCTCTTCTGCTCTTGACCGACTCGGGCATCTACGCGGCCCGGGACCGCCTCGGGCGCACGCCGCTGGTGCTGGGCCGCAAGCGGGATGCACTGGCCGTGACCTCGGAGACGTGCGCCCTGGGCAACCTCCAGTACGAGGTGGACCGCTATCTCGGCCCCGGAGAGATCGTGCATGTGACTCCGGAGGGAGCGGAGACCCTGCGGCCGCCGGGCGATGCGATGCAGATCTGCGCGTTCCTTTGGGTCTACTACGGGTTCCCCGCCTCGAGTTACGAGGGGATCAACGTCGAGGTCGTGCGCAACCGCTGCGGGGCGGCCCTGGCCCGGGCCGACGACTGCGAGATCGACCTCGTGGCCGGCATCCCGGACTCGGGCACGGGTCACGCGATCGGGTATGCCAACGAGTCGGGCGTGCCCTACGCGCGGCCGTTCGTCAAGTACACTCCCACCTGGCCGCGGAGCTTCATGCCCCAGGAACAGCGGATCCGCGACCTGGTGGCCCGCATGAAGCTGATCCCGATCCGCGAACTGATCTCGGGGAAGCGACTGCTGTTTTGCGAGGATTCCATCGTGCGCGGGACGCAATTGAAGGACACGATCCGCCTGCTGTACCACTGCGGCGCGAAGGAAGTCCACATGCGCCCGGCCTGCCCCCCGCTGATTCACGGCTGCAAGTACCTGAATTTCTCGCGGTCGCGGTCGGAGCTGGACCTGGCCGGGCGGAGCGCCATCCAGGAAATCAACGGGGACGCCGACCCTCGCCTGGAGCAATTCACCGATCCGTCGTCGGAGCACTACCGGGCCATGGTCCAGCAGATCCGCCGGCGGCTCGGACTGACCACGCTCAAGTATCAGACGCTTCCGGACCTGGTTTCCT
>CAYGZI010000743.1:0-2700 GCA_964354245.1 uncultured Planctomycetaceae bacterium | reverse complement strand
CGATCGCCTACCTGCCCAGCTTCCAGTGGTAAGTCCACTCCAGGGCCTGGCGCACGACCCCCGTGATGAGCCGGCCGGAGACCGGCTTGCGGAGCACCGAGAAGGCATGGGCCCGCCGCGCCTGTTCGGCCAGCACTTCGTCCAGGTCGGCGGAAAGAATGATGCAGGGGAGGAGGGCCTTGAACTGCTTGACCAGGCGGAGCGTCTCCAGCCCGGTCAGCTTGGGCATGTGCATGTCCAGAAGGACCAGGTGGACGACCTCGGTGCGCACGATCTTCAGGGCCTGCTCGCCATCGCCGGCCAGGAGCGTCCGGTAGCCCTGCGGCTCAAAGACGCCCTGGAGGGTTTCGCGAAAGGCCGCGTCGTCGTCGGTGATGAGGAGGGATGGAGCCTCGATCGTCATTGGTTTGCCCCGGCGTGCCCCGATTACACCAATCCCCTGTGCAACTCGGATACCACTGGCCAGCCGCTTTCTCTGCTCCGATCCGTCCTTGATCTAAGCGTCGGCCTATCAATATCTTAGCGTGCGACGGGCGGATTGGGGAATGCCGGAACTCTGCCGCCGGGCCCGCCGCGGCCTGCGGTGCCCCGCCGCCTCTGCCATTTTGGCAGCCTGGCACTGCCATGCAAGCGGGGGAGCAAGTCTGCGTCGGGTGGCTGGTGGCTGAGCGTAGCGAAGCCCCAGGCCGTGGCACAGCCGCCCTCGGCTGTGCGGGTGCCGTTGGCTGGTTGGGGCGGCAGTTGAACTGCCGCCCCAGGACTTGGGACCATTCAAGGGGTGACAGTACAACTGTCACCCCAACAGAGATTCGGACAGCCGAGGGCGGCTGTCCCACACGCACGCTTCGCTTGCCCCAGCCACCCGGACGGGCGAGAACGCCCGTCCTACTTGCGACGCGGCTTGGCGGGGCTGGAGGGCGTGTGCTTTAGTGGGTACCGGGTGATGTCGGACCGGTCCTTGCCGTCGGGCAGGGCGATCTTCAGGTCGAAGGGCTCGTATTTAACAAAGTCCAGCACCTGCACCTCGCTCACGGAGAGGAACCGCGCCGGCGTCATGTCGAAGCGCACGAAGCGGGCCTCGACCGGCTTGGGCGGGACCAGGAGGTAGTTGGGCCCGCAAAGGGTCTCTTCGTCGGGCCATGCGTGGTTGACCGGGATGTCCTTCCACCGCAGGTTGAGATCGAAGAGGCCCTGGCTGGTGTACTGCCGGCCGTCGATCGAAGTGAGGACCTCGATCTTGTCCTTCACCTCGCCCGTGAGAGCGTCCCAGAAGGGATAGCCGCCCGCCTGAATGCGGAAGGCGCCGCACTTCTCGGTTTTCCCAAGGTCCGCGGTCACGACCGGATGGTCGCCCTGGTTCCATAAGGCGCCATACCGGTACGCGATGCCGCCAACATAGGGCGAGCCGACAATGCCGTCGGTCAAGACCTTGCCGTCCGGATCGCCGGCCTCCCAGCCGTCGCGCGAGGGCACGGTGGAGGCATACGGTTTGCCCAGCGCGAGATTCTTGCCATAAGTGACCCAGCGGTCCTGAAACTTCTCGCCGCCGGCGTCCTTGCCGTCCGAGTAGCCGTACTGGACCGGGGCAGCGTCGTTACCGGCGGCGGGCGCCGCGCCTTGGAAGCCCACGCGAAGCGAATCGACCACCGGATGATCCACACCGCCCACGTTGATCGTGTAAACAAGCGGAATCTTGTCTACCCGTTGCCCGTGGCTGCGGGTCACGACCGAATAGTCTGCCTGACGCTCCTTCCAGGTGAAGGTCACGTCCAGGGGCTTAAAGCCGGCGGACGCGGGCCGGTAGTTGGCTTCCATGCGCACGGCGTAGAGGCTGCACTCGGCCGGGCCGGCGCCGTAGGCGTTCCAGAGGTACTTGACGAGCACCGAGGTGGTGCCGGGCGGGACGTTTTCGACCTTCTCGTAATGGATCACGTCCCAAGGAGGCGTGGTGTCGCGGAGCGAGTAGCTTTGGGTCCAGGTCTTGCTGCCGTCGAAGGAGTGGAGGAATTCGACGTGGGCGTCCCGTGCGCGGTTGTAGAGCCGGCCGCCGTAGGTGATCCGGGTGATGTCTCTGGGGGCCTCGATCTTGAAGACGACGTAGGCGTCCTCGCCGCCCTTCTCCGCAAACATCGTGCCCATGTAGCCGGGGTGCTTGGCGGCGGTCTTGACGTTCTTCTGCCCGACGGCGTTGGGCTTGTAGCCCTCGCCCTGCAAGTCGGGCCAGAGGACGATCGACTCGGTCTGCTCGCCGGCGCCGACATAGACCGTATTCTTGCCGAGCCGCAGCCCGGGCTGGGTCTTGCTATTGAGCATGGTGACGGTCTCGAACGAGATCGACTTGAGCCGGGCATCGGATGCGGCCGCCTTGCCCATGAGCTCGACCCACACGAGGACGTCGTAGGCTCCGTTGACGTCGTCGAGGAACGTGCGCTCGACCGTTAGTTCGCCGGTCTTGTCGGCCCTCCACGCGGTCCGCCACGAAACGCCGCCGTCGGTACTGACGTGGACGATCGCCACGTCCTCGTCCGTCTTGCATCTGACGGCGGCGCGGAGGGTCATGGAGGTGATGACGTTCGACCCCTCGACCTTGAACCATAGGTGGCCGACACGGCCGGCCTGGCTGGGCTCGACGCCAGCGGGCTCTATGGCCTTGAGGCCGGACATCGAGTAAGCGTTCGCGGACAGGCCCTCCGCGGTCAG
>CAYGZI010000742.1:0-2705 GCA_964354245.1 uncultured Planctomycetaceae bacterium | reverse complement strand
CCATGTTAGGCGGCGTCCGGCGCGAAATACAACGCCCAACGCTCACCACCCGCCACGCACCACCCGCCACCCAAGGTCTGTCGGGCTGCTACTCGTCTCCAATCACCACCGCCAGAGACCAATTCGACGACGCGACGGGCGCAAACAGGAAAGCCGACCGGCGGCCGGTCCACGGATCCACCGCCGTCAGGCGTCCGGTCTTCCGGTCGAGCATCTGGCGAGTCAACGCTCCCAGGTCTTCATCGGCCTGGAATGCCTCCACCTCCGTGATCCTGCGGGGAAGGCGATACGCGGGGTTGGGGTGGCTGATGAACGTCCCCGTGGGACTGACCACAAAGGCATACCCTTGGCGCCCACCGCTCAACTCGTCCAACCAGGCCCGCAGCACCTTGAAGTAGTCCAAGGAAAGGTCAGCCGTCACCACGCCAATGAGCTGGCCCTTGCGCTCCAGGGGTACGGAATACGTGAGCATCGGTACGTCCCCGCCTCCCTCGTCGATAAATGGCTCGCTCCAAATCGCGCGCCGCTCCTCCTTGGCGCGGCTGTACCACGGCCATTGGCGGTAGAGGGGACTGTAGGTGGGAAACACCAGCCGCTTGGCGACGACGCCCGCAGGCGAGCGGCAGACGTACAGGGCGTAATCTTCCTGGCTGCGGTCGAACTGGTAGGGCTCGAAGGCCGCGCAAATGCCGAATACCCGGGCGTCCTGCTGAAGAGCCTCCCGCATCCATGCCTCCAGTTGGCGCTCGGTCCAGTCGGCCCGCTGGGCGAGCGTAGCCGCCATCAAGCGGGGGATCGAAGCCAGTTGCTTCAGATCGCTGTCCAGGCGCTCGGCGGCCCCGCGCGTGAGGGCAATCTGGAGTTGCTGCTTTGCCGCTACCGTCTGCTGAAGTTGCTCGTCGAGACGCCGATTGAACCAGAATCCGCCCACCAAGAGAACCAAAAGCGACAACAGGGCCACGCCTCCCGCCACCGCGCGAGCCGGGTTGCGGCGGCACCACCGCCATGCGCGTCCCACGCTGCTGAGCGGCCGGGCTCGAATGGGCTCTCCTGCAAGGTAACGCCCCAGCTCTTGGGCAAGTTCCTCAGCCGTGGCATAACGCCGCTGTGGGCTCTTCTCGAGACACTTTAAGGCAATCGTTTCCAGGTCCCGCGGCACGTCCGGGTTGAGCTGCCTCGGCCAGACCGGGTCCTTCCCGAGCACCTGAAGGACCGTATCGAGCGGGTTGGCGGCATAGAAAGGCGGTCGCCCGGTCAGCAGGAAGTAAAGCACCGCGCCTAAGGCGTACACGTCGGAGGCAGGACCGATCTGGTCCACGCTGCCGGCGGCCTGCTCGGGCGGCATGTAGCTGGGTGTGCCGAGAACTTGGCCCGTGCTCGTCAGGTGGCTGGCGGTCTGGACCCGCTTGGCCAGACCGAAGTCGGTGATCCGCGCATGGCTGGCGCAGTCCAGGAGGATGTTGGCCGGCTTGAGATCGCGGTGGATGACGCCGCGCTGGTGGGCGTAATGGACCGCCTCGGCCACGTCTTTGACGATCTGGACGCCCTCGCCGAGCGGCAGCGGACCCCTGGCGGTCCGAGCGGCAAGGCTCTGCCCCTCCACGTAGCCCATGGAGAAGAAGTGCTGCCCCTCGATGACCCCGACCTCGTGGATCGGAAAGATCCCCGGATGATCGAGATTCGCCGCTGCTTCGGCCTCCACGTGGAACCGGTCGATGTCTTGCGAGGAGGCCAACTGCCCGGCGAGGATCATCTTCAGGGCCACGATGCGATTGAGACTCTTCTGCCGGGCCTTGTAGACCACGCCCATCCCGCCGCGAGCAATCTCCTCCAGAAGCTCGTAGTCGCCAAAGTGCCGGCCGGTCCCTACGACGAGCGGGGTGAGCACAGGTCCGGGCGGAAGGGTTTTCGCTTCCGTCCCTTCAAGCTCCTGACGATCCAGCGTCTTTGCTGCCTCGTCTGGCGCCAGATAGGCCGTGACGACCTCTTGAAGCCGCTGGATCGGGCCCGAGGGCTCCCTGGACGGATCGGCCATAGCTGTTTCCTCCCGCGACCTCGCCCTGAAACTGCCCCAAATTGTAATCCCCCCGATACTGCCCGTCAGCCCCCTCCACACAGGCATTCCGGCGGTAGGCACCAGCGTCCGCCCCATCGCCTACGCGAACACTTGCAGCGCCCCCGGGATCATCTCCACGGATAGCGGAGCACTCCCCTTGAGCTCGCCGTCGAGGTCCAGCGGCTCAGGCCCCTCGTACTCGATCGAGAACGAACGCACCTGGTGGTATCCGACACACGGCAGCGACACGTGCGAGCCGTCGAACACCTTCTTGAACACCTTGAGCATCTCGGCCCGCGACGTGTTGCGCAGGACCACCACGTCGATCTTCCCGTCGCCGATCTGGGCGTGCGGCGCGAGGATCATTCCCGATCCGGTGGACTTCACGTTGCAGCCGATCACGAACAGGAACTCGTCGTCGAAGGCCCGGCCGTCGAGCACCAGCCGGGCCCGGCGCCGCTTGGGGCGCACGATCCACCAAAGCGCTGCCAGGGCATAGCGCGGCGAGCCCAGGAAGCGGAGCTTCTCGGCAGTCCGGTTGATGTCGGAAACCGCCCCCCAGCCGACGATGTCCACGCACCAGACCACCCGATCGCGCATGGTCAGCCGGGCCGCGTCCAGCGGGCAGGTCCTTCCGGCGAGGATTCGC
>CAYGZI010000741.1:0-2735 GCA_964354245.1 uncultured Planctomycetaceae bacterium | reverse complement strand
GGACGGGTGGCGGGGGACGGGCAATGAGAAATGAGAAGTGAGAAATGAGAAGTGCAAAGTGCAAATTGACATTTCTCATTTCTCACTTCTCATTTCTCATTTCACCCCCTCACCCGCTCACCCCGTCACCTTGTCACCCCCTCACGGCCTTCGCGGCGGATAGTCCAAGTTCCAACGGCTCTAAGTCCAGGAGGTGGGCCATGTGCCACACACGCGGGCGGCGGGGGTTTGTGCTGGTCGATCTAGTATTTCTGGTGGCCGTGCTCGGGCTGGGCGCGGCGATGTTGATTCCGTCGCTGTTTCAGTCGCGGGAGGCGGGCCGGCGGTCGCACTGTGCCAACAACCTTAAAATGGTCTGTCTGGCGCTCTTGAACTACGAGCACCAGAACAAGACCTTTCCGGCGGGGATGATCTGCGACAAGGGCGAGGACCCGGCTCTGACCGAAGTCTTTCGGCCCAATTGGGTGATCTTGACGCTGCCGTTCATGGAACAGGGACCGTTGCGACGGGCCTTTGACTACACCGTGCCGATTTCCGATGAGAAAAACCGTGTTTGGCGGGGCACGTCCATCCCGGCGCTGCTGTGCCCATCGGACTCGGCAAACAACCGGGTCCCGTTCAGCGGCACCAGCAAGGCCGAAGGCGACAACTGGGCCCGGGGGAACTATGCCGTCAATGCCGGCAACGTCTTCATCGGCAAGGATGGAGGCGTCGTGGACGCCAACTCGGCCCAATGGCGGGAGAACCAACGCCGCGGCATCATGGCGGTCAACGGCGCCACCATGGACCTGTCCGGGATCCGCGACGGCACCAGCAACACGATCCTTGCCGGCGACATCCGCGCAGGGGTCAGCGACAAGGACCGCCGCGGAGTGTGGGCCATGGGCATGGCAGGATCGAGTATTGCCTGTGCCCACGGCTCCTGGGGCGACGACAATGGGCCGAACGCCGGCAACCGCTGGGCCGACGACATCAAGGGGGGCGACCAGGTCAAGCTCGGCCCGGCCGCGGAAGACCAGTGCATGGAGCCCTGGGGCAAGTCGGGGAGCCGCCAAGCCACGTTCCGCAGCCTCCATCCCGGCGGCTGCAACGTCGTGATGGGCGACAATAGCGTCCACTTCATAAGCGATGCGATCGAGACCTCGGGCCCGTGGGGCGACGCCGGCCCGAACTTCTGGCCCGTCTGGGACCGCCTGATCTGTAGCGCCGACCAGTACCCGGTGGACACACAGACATCGGGATCGGGTAACGATGGGCGGAGCATCGCCGGGAAGCTGGTCAAGGTCAGCGGCACGGTGAAGTTCAAGGACGGAAGCGTGCCGGAGGGGCAATACCGGTTTGTCACGCTCCAACCGGTCAAAGTGTATGTGGCACCGTCGAGTGACATTGAAGTCCATGTGGCGGTGACTGATTTGACGGTCCTCAAGGGTGCCGGCGGCGAGATTCAGGCCGACGGCCGCTTCGAGATGACGACCATCAAGCGCGGCGACGGGGTCTTGCCCGGGCGGTACAAGGTGACGATCAAGTGCCTGAAGAACTACGCGGACCCGGACTCGTTGACGATTCCGAAGAAGTACGCCGAGTTCTCGACAACGCCGCTTGAGGTGACGATCGAGAAGCGACGGAGCGACCTGGACTTCGTGCTGGAGAAGTGAAGTCGGACCATGACGGTTCAGTCGGCGCTTGCCCTCAGCGACGCGAGGCAGTAAGCTACCCTTGTGAGCGCTATTGCAGACGTCCGATGGGCGGGTGTGGATTCGTTAGATGCCTACCGTATTCCGGAATCTCCGAGGCTATCGTTTCTTCTTCTTCAGCCTCGATCGAGGCGAGCCAACGCACATTCACGTTGCCAGGGATCGAGGATACGCGAAGTTCTGGATGCGGCCGGTAGAGCTCGCGAGATCCCGCAGTTTCCGGAGCCATGAACTGAACGTCATTGCGAAACTGATCGAAGAGAACAGAGAAGAAATCGAAAGGAGATGGAATGAGCACTTTGGCCGTGAAACTTGAGCCGCTTGCAACGGACGTTTCCTTCACGGAGGACTCGCTTCGCGTTGTGCTTGCCGACGGCCGGGAAGTGTCCGCGCCCTTGCTGTGGTTTCCGCGGCTCTTGCACGCCACCGCCGATGAGCGTGCGCGATGGGAGTTGATCGGCGACGGCATTGGCATTCATTGGCCGTTGGTCGATGAGGACGTGGAAGTCGCCAGTCTCCTGGCCACCTAGCCGCATCGACTCTGACGAAGCCGCGTCGCATGGACGGGTCAGTGTGCCGGGACGTATTGCACCCCTTCGATTTCCGCGAAGTCGGCGTCCTGAGTCCAGAGGGTCGCGCCGAGGGCCCGGGCCGTGGCTAGCATGATGGCGTCGGCCATGGGGAGCTTCGCGTCCGCGGCGAAAAACTCCAGCCAGCCGGACGAATCGACGACGTTCATAGCCGGCCTTCTTCTCGCGGGACGGATGGATCGATGCCCTTTAAGAACCCACGGGCGCGCTTGATCGGCCGGAGCGGGATGAGTTCGATTCTGCCTTCATAGAGGAGGACCTGGACCTTCTGACCGGGCTTGATGTCGAGGGACTGCCGGACGCTGGCCGGGATGACCACCTGGTACTTAGGCGAGACGGTCACTTGATTCATACGATTTCCTTATCGAGCGGCTGGCCGTAATACAGCCTCATTATAGCGGGATGCTGGGCACGATTCAACGGCGTGGGGGGAACGGTGAGGGGGTGACGA
>CAYGZI010000740.1:0-2738 GCA_964354245.1 uncultured Planctomycetaceae bacterium | reverse complement strand
ACCTGATCGACACGCCCGGCCACGTCGATTTCACCGTCGAGGTGGAGCGGAGCCTGCGCGTGCTGGACGGGGCCGTGTTGGTGCTCTGCGCGGTGGGCGGCGTTCAGGCCCAGACGCTCACCATCGACCGCCAACTGCGGCGCTATCACGTCCCGCGGTTGGCGTTCGTGAACAAGCTGGACCGCGTGGGGGCGGACCCGTTCGAGGTGACGCGGCAGTTGCGCGAAAGGCTGGGCTGCGACGCCGTGCTGGTGCAGCTTCCCATCGGGCTGGAAGGCGAGTTTGCCGGCGTGATCGACCTCGTGACCAAGGAGGCGGTCTACTTCGACGGCCCGAACGGCGAGACCGTGCGGCGGGAAACGATCCCCGCCCCGCTGGCCGAGGAAGCCCGCCGCGCCCGGCAGCACATGCTCGAATCGCTGGCCATGTACAGCGACCGCGTGCTGGAGCTTCTCCTGGCCGAGAAGGCGGTGCCGGAGGAGCTGATCCACGAGGTGATCCATCAGGCGGTCGTCGGGGACCAGTTGACGCCGGTGCTCATGGGCTCGGCCTACCGGAACAAGGGGGTGCAGCCGCTCTTGGACGCGGTGGTGCGATACTTGCCTTCGCCGGCGGAGTGCCAGCCCAAGGCGTTTGCCCACGACGACCCGGGCCGCGAACTCCCGCTCGCCCCGGACCCCGGGCGGCCGACCGTGGCAATGGCCTTCAAGATCGTCGAGGACCCGTACGGGGCCTTGACCTTTATGCGGATCTACCAGGGCCGGTTCGTCAAAGGCTCGACCTACTACAACCAGCGGACCGGGCGCAAGCAGCGCTTCAGCCGTATCGTGCGCATGCACGCCGACGAGCGCGAGGAGATCGAATCCGCCGAGGCGGGCGAGATCGTGGCCGTGGTCGGCGTGGACTGCGCCAGCGGCGACACTTATGCCTCGGAGTATCCGTATTGCACGCTCCAACGCATGTTCGTCCCCGAGCCCGTCATCCGCGTGGCGGTCGAAGCGGCCGACCGCGACGGCTCGGAGCGCCTTCACAAGGCCCTGCGCCGCTTCTGCCGCGAAGACCCCACCCTGCAATTGGCCACCGACGATGAGACCGGCGAGACGATCCTGGCCGGCATGGGCGAGCTGCACCTGGAGGTCTACGTCGAGCGGGTCCGCCGCGAATACAAGGTGGAGGTCAACGTGGGCCCGCCCAAGGTCAGCTACCGCGAGGCCCCCACGCAGCCCGTCAAGTTCAACGTCCGCCACAAGAAGCAGACCGGCGGGGCCGGGCAGTTCGCCCACATCGTCGGCCGCTTCGAAGTCCTGCCCGAGGACGCCGAAGAGACGTTCCTCTTTGAAGACGCGGTCGTGGGCGGGCGCATCCCGCGCCAGTACATTCCCGACATCGAAAAGGGATTCCGCAAGGAGCTGGCCAAGGGGCCGACCGCCGGATACCCGATCGTCGGGCTGCACGCGATCGTCGAGGACGGGTCGTACCACGAGGTCGATAGCTCGGACCTGGCGTTTCAGATCTGCGCGCAGACGACCATGCGGGAGACGTTTCCCAAGACCCGGCCGGTGCTTTTGGAACCGGTGATGAAGATCGAGATCGAGTGCCCCAAGGCGTTCCAGGGCTCGGTGGTCGGGGACCTGCTCTCCCGGCGGGGCACGGTCACGGCCACGGAGACGCCGGGCCCGGTCGCGCGGATCGCCGCCGAGGTCCCGCTGGCCGAGACGTTCGGCTACTCAACGAGTTTGAGGAGTATGACGCAAGGCCAAGGCACCTTCACGCTCGAATTCTCCCGCTACAAGCGCGTGCCCCAGAGCATCGAGCGAGAGGTGATCGAGAATCGCAAAAAGGGCAGGGGCGCAGTGTAACGGGGGAAGAACACCACGGAGTTACCATGTAGCTAAAGTCAAAGGGCCAGTTGCCTCCGAGCAAGACAGGCGGTAGGAAGGTTCAAGCGTTTTACGAACTCTTCCCAACCCGTACCGCTGGAGGAACTGGCCATGCGTAAGGTTATCATGATCGGCTGTGATTTGCACGAGGAGTCGATGGTGTTGAAGGTCGCCGAGGATCGGCAGACGCCTGAAACCAGGCTGGTGAAGAATACGGCCTCGGGGCGGGCTGCGATGATTGCCGATCTGCGACGGTTGGGCCAGGCCGCCGGCGGGGCAAGGGTGGTCTTTGCCTACGAGGCGTCCGGCCAGGGCTTTGGCTTGTACGATCAGCTTACGGCAGCGCGAATCGAGTGCTACGTCTTGGCCCCGACAAAGATTGCCCGATCGGCGCGGCGACAGAGAGAGAAGACCGACGAGAAGGACGCCGAGGATTTGCTGGAGTTGTTGCGTGGCCACATTTTGGCGGGCAACCGGCTCCCGACGGTGTGGATCCCCGACGCCCAAACGCGCGACGACCGCGAGCTGGTGCGGATGCGGTTGGAGGTGGGCGAGAAGATCACGGCCCTGAAGACCCAGGTGCAGAGCCTCTTGAAGCGCTACCAATTGCGGCGTTTGCCGGGACTGGGCAAGGGTTGGACGAAAGCGTTTCGAGGCTGGTTGCGGAGGAAGAAGAGCGGCTGGACAACCTCGTGGCGGTGTTGGCCTGGTCGCCGCGTTACGAGGCGGGCATGCACCGGTTGACCGAGCTTTGCGGCGTCGGCGTGCTGACGGCGATTGTCTTCCTGACGGAGTTGGGCGACTTGAGCCGGTTTGTCAATCGTCGGCAGATCGCGGCGTACTTGGGCTTGGCCCCTT
>CAYGZI010000739.1:0-2745 GCA_964354245.1 uncultured Planctomycetaceae bacterium | reverse complement strand
CCTTCGCGGGTGATCGTGTTCTGTCCGAAGCACCACGCCCAAGGGGCTGACTGGGCCGTGGCCCCGCACCGGGCCTGGGCGATTCCCGGCCGCGAAGTCCCCTCCGACCCCGAGCTGGCCCGGCGATTGGCCGATGGCGTGAGCGGCCTGGCCCTGGATGCCGACGCCCACGAGGCGGAACACGCCATCGAGGTCCAGTTGCCGCTTCTTGCCCGATTGGCCCCGGAGAGCCGCGTGGTGGGGATCGCCATTCACGGTGGCGACCTGAAACGGCTGCAACAGGCCGCGGAGGAGATTGCGGCGGTGCTGCGCGACCTGCCCGAGCGTCCTTTGTTGGTCATCTCGACCGACATGAATCACTATGCCGACGAAGAGCACACGCGGCGCGTGGATCGCATGGCCCTGGACGCCCTGGAGAGCCTCGACCCGGCCCGGCTGCACGACGAGGTGCTCAAAAACCGCATCACCATGTGCGGCGTGCTGCCCGCGGTGCTGGTGATGGAAATCCTGCGGCGGCTCGACTCGCTGGGTCAGTGCGAGCCGGTGGGCTATGCCACGAGTGCCGAGGCCTCCGGCGACCGGAGCCACGTGGTCGGCTACGCGGCGGCATTGTTCCGTTAACCCGGGTTAGAGCGCGATCCCGGCCTTTGCGGCGCGCAAGGTCAGCCCACGCTTGAAGTACTGGAAGCGGTGGGCATAGGGTTTCTTGCGGGCCCAGTCGAACGTGCTTTCGACCAGTTCGGCAGGGATCTTGCCTGCCCTCGCCAGGCCGACGACGCGATCCACGAACCCCCCTTCCTCGGGAGTTGCCGTCCGGAGGGCCGCCTTGATCTTCGCGGCGTCCAGCACGTCGGCAGAGCCGGAATTCTTCTGAACCGGCGGCTCGACGTGAAAGGACAACTTAAAAAGGCGGTCCAACACGGTGGCGGCGTTGGCGGTCTGGGCAGCCGCCGCGGCAAGAATCGCAAGGCAGACCGCGGCAATCCAGAAGACTCGGTACATGGTCCTGAAAACTCCCAGGCCCAAAACGGGCCGACAAGAGGACTGGAGGAGGGACCTGCTCTTTACGGAATGGCTTGGAGCTTTTAGCAGAATTGCACGGGGCATTCAATGGCAGAGTCGCCTGACGGGCCATCCGGCCATCCGGCATGGTGGGGGCAATGGGCGTCGCCTACCCCGCTTCTGGATGTTTCGCGAGGCGGCAAACCCGCCCAAGCGGCTTGCATCGCTGGTGCGGGTCCCCGCGGGAGATCCCCGGATCGGCGTGTTTAGTTGACAGGCGGGATGGGGGCCATTAGGCTAAAGATGCGCAAGGGTTTGCGCGCTTTTTTGCAGGGGCGCTCGCCTCGGGCTGTTGACTCTTAGTGGACACCTCCGGGCTCTTGTAGGGGCCGGCCAGCCGACCGCACTTGTGCGGGGAGTCGTTCATGGCTACCAAGCAGAAGACTAGTTACACCGACATCCTCATCCGCCAGCGGGTTCTCAGCGCCGAGCAGATCCGCGAGGCGGACCAGATGGCACACCAGGCCGGCATGCGGCTCCAGGATGCCCTGATCCGCCTGGGCTATGCCACCGGCGAGGAGGTGATGCGCGCTATGGCGGAGCAGTACGGACTGGACTACGTCGACCTCAGCGAAGTGGTCATCCCTCCCTCGGTGGTCGAGTTGGTCCCCGAGTCTCTGGCCCGCGAGAACGTGATTCTCCCGCTGGCAGAAGAGGATGGAATGCTGAAGGTCATCGCCAGCGATCCGGACGACTACGACACGATCGAGAAGCTGCGGTTCATCCTCAATCGCCGGATCGAAACGGCGCTGGCCCCGCGGGAGAGCATCCTGGAGGCGATCAACCGATACTACGGGCAGACCGTGGGCGAAAGCGCCGACTCGATGCTCCAGGAGTTCACCGATACGGCCATCGATTTCACCGAGACCGATGAGGAGAGCCGCTCAAGCGAGGAGGTCGTCGATGAAACCAGCGCGCCGGTGGTCCGGCTGGTCCACTTGATCATTACCGAGGCGGTTCAGTTGCGGGCGTCGGACATCCACATTGAGCCGTTTGAGGACCGAATCCGGGTCCGCTACCGCATCGATGGGGTCTTGATAGAGAGGGATAGCCCCCCTCGAAGGTTGCTCAGTGCGATCCTGTCGCGTATCAAAATCCTCTCCAGGCTTGATATTGCCGAGAGGCGACGCCCCCAGGATGGGCGGATCAAGGTCAACGTGGGGGAGAAGGAGCTGGATCTCCGGGTCAGTATCCTCCCCTCCAACCACGGTCAGGCCGTCGTCATGCGGATCCTGGATAAGGACAACATCCGGGTTGGGTTGCGTCAGCTCGGGTTCTCCGATGAGGACTATCAGAGGTTCAAGGGACTCATCCGCCGGCCGAATGGGATCATCCTGGTGACCGGTCCGACGGGCTCCGGGAAGACCACCTCGCTGTACGCGGCCCTGAATGAGCTTAACACGTCGGATAGGAAGATCATTACCGCCGAGGACCCCGTTGAGTACTACTTGGCGGGGGTAAACCAGGTAGAGATCCGGCACGAGATCGGGCTGGATTTCGCCCGGGTGATTCGGGCCATGCTGCGACAGGCCCCGAACGTGATCCTGGTTGGGGAGATGCGGGACCTTGAGACCGCACAGATGGGCATTCAGGCCTCTTTGACGGGACACTTAGTTTTCAGTACACTACATACGAACGATGCGCCCAGCGCCATTACACGCTTGATCGACATGGGTGTACCCG
>CAYGZI010000738.1:0-2751 GCA_964354245.1 uncultured Planctomycetaceae bacterium | reverse complement strand
GCAGAGGTCGCAGAGGGGAATGAACCACGAAGGCACGAAGAACACAAAGGAGGGGGCGAGGTAGGTGGTAGATGGCATCTGGTAGGTGGGCGGTAGGAGCCCCATATTCCACCTACCACCTACGACCTACCCTCCCTCGTCTTCGTGCCTTTGTGGTGAGGGATGGGGCGGAAAGCTGACGGCTGATCGCCGACGGCTGATAGCTCTTTCCTGAACCCTGAACCCTGCCTTACGCCGGGCTTGCCCGTGCCGCTTGGCCGGGGTATCGTGGGGGGTTTCCCTTTGGCTCCCTGTAGAGTGACGTGGCCGATTACCCCCCCATAGAACGACGCATCGCCGTGATCGGCGGCGGCATTTCCGGATTGGCAGCGGCGCACCGGCTGGTCGAGCTCCGCCCCAGGTGCCGATTGGTCCTGTTCGAGGCTGCGCCGCGCCTGGGCGGAGTGCTCGATACGGTCCACGAGCAGGGCTTCCAGGTCGAGCAGAGTGCCGACAACTTCATCACCACCGTGCCCTGGGGCGTCGCCCTGTGCAAGCGGATCGGCATGGCGGACGAGCTGATCCAGACCAATCCCGAGCACCGCAAGACCTTCGTGGTCCGCAACGGCCGGCTCTGCCATTTGCCCGACGGATTCCTGATGATGGCCCCCACGCGGCTCTGGCCGCTGGCGGTCACGCCGATCCTCAGCCCGCTGGGCAAGTTCCGCGCGGCCCTGGAGTATTTCATCCCTCCGCGGACCACCGGCGAGGACGAGAGCATGGCCGCGTTTGTGCGGCGCCGCTTGGGGCGCGAGGTCTTCGAGCGGCTGGTCGAGCCGCTGGTCAGCGCGGTCTATGCCGCCGACCTGGAGAGGCTGAGCGTCGAGGCCACGCTGGTGCAGTTCCGCGAGATGGAGCTGGAGCACGGCAGCCTGATCCGCGCCATGCGCTACCGCATGAAGAACCAGCCCAAGGCGGATCAAGGCGACACCGGCGCCCGCTACAGCATGTTCGTCACTCCCCGCAACGGGCTATCGAGCATGGTCGAGCGGATCGCCTCGCGATTGCCCCCGGGTGCGATTCGGCTCGGCGCCCGGGTCGAGCGGATCGAGCGTCGCGAGGACGGGCGCTGGGGCGTGGTACTGGCCGATGCCGCAACGGAGGCCGCGCAGCAACAACTCCCCTCTCCCGTCTCGGGAGAGGGGTCGGGGATGAACACAATGTCCCCTCTCCCTTTGGGAGAGGGGCCGGGGGTGAGGGCCGCCGAGGTCTTCGACGCCGTGATCCTGTCCACTCCGTCCTACGAGGCCGCACGCCTATTGGCCCCGCTCGATGCCGATCTGGCCGCCAAGCTGGCCGCGATCGAGCACTCCGGCACGGCGATTGTCTCCGTCGGCTTCGATCGCCCACAGGTCGCCCATCCGCTGGACGGCATGGGCGTGGTGATCCCCGCCGTCGAGCGGAGCCCGATGCTGGCGTGCAGCTTCAGCAGCCAGAAGTATCCCCATCGGGCGCCCGAAGGGAAAGTGCTCCTGCGGGTCTTCTCCGGCGGGGCCAAGCGGCCCGAGCTTGCCGAGATGGAAGACGAGAGACTCCTCCCGCTGGTCCTCGGCGAGCTGGGTCGCCTGTTGGGCATCCGCGGCCAACCGTGCTACACCAAGATCGCCCATTGGCCCCGCACCATGCCGCAGTATCACGTGGGCCACAAGAAGCTGGTCGAAGAGATCCGGGCCCGCGTGCGCGAGCTCCCGCAATTGGCCCTTGCCGGCAATGCCTACCAAGGCGTCGGCATCCCGCACTGCATCAACAGCGGCCAACAAGCGGCAGAGGGAATCGTGTTGAACCATTCCCGTTGACGGGTCTCAGGAAGCAGGTAGAATGAGCACTTCGGCGGATAGCAGGACGAAGTTCCGGAAGTCCTTTGTGCCGGCCACCGCGCTGGCGAAGGCCATCGAATTCGACGAGGAGGCCATGCGAGTGAGTTTCACGGACGGGCGCGTGCTGTGCGTTCCGCTCGCCTGGTTTCCGGTGCTGCGCGAGGCCACGCCGGCACAACGCGCCCGGTACGAGATCGGCGGCGGCGGTGTCTCGCTGCACTGGCCGGAACTCGACGAGGACCTCTCCGTGGCAAATCTCATGGCCGGCGCGGACTGGCAATCGACATGACGTCGATAGCTGAAAGCTGACGGCTGATAGCTGAAAGCTGAGAGCCTCCTCACCCCCCCGGCAAGCACGCCGGGCCGGTCGGCTCGAAGAGCTTGTAGGTGAGGATGAACTCCTGGTGGCCGAGCCCTTCGGAGACGCTCGGCTTGCCGCCGGCCACGTCGAGCACGCGGTCGAAGATCTCGCGGCCCACCTCGTCGAGCGTGGAGCGGCCTTCGAGGATCCGGCCGGCGTCGACGTCCATGTCGTCGGCCATGCGCCGGTACGTGTCCGGATTGGCGCAGATTTTGATGACCGGCGAGATGGCCGAGCCCACGACCGAGCCGCGGCCCGTGGTGAAGAGGGTCGCGTGGCAGCCGCAGGCAATCAGCTCGACGATCTCCGCGTTGTCGGAGATGTTGGGGAAGCCGAAGCGGACCTCGCCGTCGGGCACCACGTCCAGCAGGTAGAGCCCGCCGCGCGGCGGCACGTCGCCGGGCTTCACCAGCCCGGAAATCCGCGACTTGCCGCTCTTGCTGTAGGCCCCAAGCGACTTTTCCTCGATGGTCGTTAAGCCGCCTTCCGCGTTTCCGGGGGCGAAGCTGCTGTGGCCGAGGGTCCGGTAGTATC
>CAYGZI010000737.1:0-2754 GCA_964354245.1 uncultured Planctomycetaceae bacterium | reverse complement strand
ATGGTTTTCTCCAGCAAAGCCCGTCCGCCGAACTCCATGCCCAGGGCATGGAGCTTCGCGGTGACGATCTCGTGCTGGGGCGCCGTCTGGCGGCCCAGGATTTGGCTTTGGCTGCCGGAGAGCCGCTTGGCGATCGTCGCCACGTCGAACTCGGAGACGTACAGGTCGTCGCAGTGGTAGACCTGGCCCGCAATGCCGTCCGCGGCAAGGAGGATTCCTACCGCTTTGGCCACATCCCGGGCATGGACCCGCTTGGCGCCCCGTTGGCACGTCACCGTCTCGCCGCGGACCACCGCCGACACGAGGCCGAACCACCTGCTCTTCTCGGCGGGGTGGGCGAGGCCGTAAACGTCGGTCGGACGCAGGGCGCAGATCGGGTAGCCGAAGCCCAGCCCGTAGCTGTGGACAAACTTCTCCACGGCCGCCTTGTGGGCACCGTAGTGGCTGGTGGGCCAAAGGGGATGGGCCTCATCGAGCGGCCGGTCATCGAGGATCGTCCCGTGGACCGCGCACGTCGAGATGAACACAAACCGTCCGACCCCGGCAGACCGGGCGGCTTCGATGAGGCGGATCGTGCCCGCCACGTTCTTCTCGACAAACTCCACGATCTCCCCCTCGCCGCCGCGGAAGCCGCCGCCGGGATGGTAGAGGGCGGCGTGGACCGCGGCATCGCAGCCCTCGACGAGGGGCCGGCAACTGTCCGGGCGGCCGAGGTCCCCTTCGACCCACTCCAGCGCGCCGGCCAGATGCTCCAGTCGGGTGCGGTCGCTGCTGGGGCGGTGCCAGCAGCGGAGCCGATGTCCCTGGCCGGCCAGGTGCGCGGCGATGTAGCGGCCTACAAACCCGGTTGCTCCCGTCAGTGCAATCTGCATTGTCCGCAACTCTCTAGCCGAGTGGAGCCGACGCCCTCAACTCGAAAACCGAACCACGTAGGACGACTTTCAAGTCGTCCCTTTGTCCTGACGACTTGAGAGTCGTCCCACCGTCCTGACGACTTGAAAGTCGTCCTACGTGTTTACTTGTCGCCACGTTGGACGGACTACGGGCGGTTTTGGCTCCACCGTTTCGCGTCGGCCCAGTTGGGGCCGACTTTCACATCTACTTTGAGCGGCACGGAGAGGGGATGGGCCTCGGACATCTCCTTGATCGCCAGCAGAGCCAGCTCGTCCACCCGCTCCTCGGGCGTCTCGAAGACCAACTCGTCGTGGATCTGAAGGAGCATCCTGGCCGGAGACTTCTCCTCGCGCAAGCGGCGCAAAATGGCCACCATCGCCAGTTTGATGAGGTCGGCCGCGGAGCCCTGGATCACCGTGTTGATCGCCGTGCGCTCGGGGAGGTTACGCTGCCGCCCGGCATCCGGCCGGACTCCCAAGATGGCCCTCCGCCGACCGAGGATCGTACTGACGTACCCGTCATTGTGGCATTGCTCCAAAACCCGTCGCAGGAAGACCTCGATCCCCGGATAGCCCGCAAAATAGGCGTCGATGAAACTGGCCGCGTCCTCCTTCGAGATGCCAAGCTGCTTGGCCAGCCCGAACGGGCTTTGCCCGTAGATGACGCCGAAGTTGACCGTCTTCGCCTGGCGCCGCATCTGGTCGGTCACTTGCTCCAGCGGCACGCCGTAGACCTGGCTGGCGACCCGGGCGTGGATGTCCTCATCCCGGGCGAACGCCTCGCACAGGTGCTCGTCGCCTGAGTAATGGGCCAGCACGCGCAGTTCGATCTGCGAATAGTCGGCCGCCAGCAAGACCCAGCCGGCCTCCGTCGGCACAAAGGCCGAGCGGATCTCACGGCCCGCCTCCGTGCGCACCGGGATGTTTTGCAGGTTCGGGTCGCTGGAGCTGAGCCGCCCGGTGGCTGCCACGGCCTGATGAAACGAAGCGTGGATGCGGCCCGTGCGCGGGTGGACCATCTGCGGCAGGGCGTCCACGTAGGTCCCTTGCAGCTTCGCGTACTGGCGAAACTCGACGATCTTGGCCGGCAGCGGATGGACGTGGGCCAGCTCCTCCAGGACGTCGGCCTCGGTGCTCGGGCCGGTCTTCGTCCTGGCGAGGACCGGGAGCTTCTGCTCCTCAAAGAGGACCTGCTGGAGCTGCTTGGGCGAGGCGATGTTGAAGGGGTGCCCCGCCAGGTCATAGATTTCCCGCTCCAGGGCGTCGAGTTGCTTGCTGAACCGCTGGCTCAACTGCTCCAGCCGGTCGCAGTCCACGCGGATGCCGTTGTATTCCAGCTCGACGAGCACCTCGATGAGCGGCATCTCCACGTCGGTGAAGAGCCGCATGAGCCCTTCCTCCTCGAGCCGCCGGGCCAGGAGCGGGCGCAGTTGCCAGACCAGGAGGGCATCGTCGCAGGCATAAGGGGCGACCAGGGCAATTGGCACTTCGTCCATGCGCCGCTGGCTCTTGCCGGTCCCGATGAGCGTGCTGATGCTGGTCTTGCCTCGGCCCAGGTAGCGCTTGGCCAGGTCGTCCAGGTTGTGGCTCCGCTGCCCGGCGTCCAAGAGGTAGCTGGCCACCATCGTGTCGAAAGCCACGCCCGAGAGCGTCACGCCCGCGCCGCGGAGCACGATCGTGTCGTACTTCAGGTTCTGCCCCACTTTCTCGATCGCTGGGTCATCAAGCACCGGGCGAAGGGCCCGCAGGGTCTCCTGGCGGTCCAGGAATCGCTCGAGCGGCGGCCCGGCGACGGGCACGTACCATGCCTCGTTGTCTTGCCAGGAAAAGGAGAATCCTACGATCTCGGCCCAGCGGGGCC
>CAYGZI010000736.1:0-2766 GCA_964354245.1 uncultured Planctomycetaceae bacterium | reverse complement strand
CAGCGACTTCAACCAGAACGCCGGGCCCTCGGCCTTGGAAGCCGCCCGGCGCCTCGGGCTGAACGTCTACGTTGTGGGCATCGGGCCCACGGCGGCCGTGGACCTCTCGGTCGAGCTGCGGTGTCCCGACAAGATGAAGAAGGACGAGCACTATCCCTTGGTGGCCATTGTGCGCCAGGAAGGGCTCGCCGGCCGGACCGCGACGGTGAAGTTCTTCGTCCGGTCGGTGGAGCGGCCCGTTGATTCGGGCGGATGGACCTTGCTCGAACAACGCAACGTCCTCTTGAGCGAGCCTGCGCATCCGGTCGAGATCTCCTACGTGCCGAAGGCGACGGGCCGCTTCGAGTTCTACGCCGAGGCGGACCGGTTTGCCGAGGAGGTCTTGCCGGAGAACAACCGCACCAGGCCCAAGGAAGTCCTGGTACACGACAATCCTTTGCGACTGCTCTACGTCGAGTACGACCCGACCTGGGAGTGGCGCTTCGTAAAGGAGGTCTTTCACCGCGACCGGCTGGTCGGCCAGGAGGGTTTCCGCACGTTTCTCCACTCGGCCCATCCGCGCGTCCAGACGACTAGCGAGATTTTCGTGCCCACGCTCAGCCGGCCGCGGGGCGAGTTCTTCGCCCACGACGTGATCATCCTCGGCGACGTGCCGGCCGCCGTGCTCAGCCCGTCCTTCTGCCAGATGGTCGAGGAGTTCGTGGACAAGCTGGGGGGCGGGCTGGTGGTGGTCTCCGGTCCGCGGTTCGGCCCCGGGCAGCTTGCCCACACGCGCCTGGCCGACATGCTCCCGGTGAAGGTCGATCCGAGCCTGCGGCTCCGCGACCGGCAGCCGCTGGCCCTGCGGCGCACGGCCGAGGCGGCCCAGTACGAGTTCATGCGCCTGGCCGGCGACGCCACCGAGAACGAGAACGCCTGGAACAACCTGGGGCTCCTGCCCTGGTATCAGCCCGTGGAGCGATTGCACCCTTGGGCCACGGCCCTGGCCGAGCACCCCACGGACAAGTGCGTGGACGGCAAGACGCCGCAGCCGCTGATCGCGGTCCGGCAGTACGGGCGCGGCGAGGTCGTGTATCTGGCGTTTAACGAGATGTGGCGGCTCCGCCGCGGTTACGGCGAGCGCTATTACCGGGAGTTCTGGGGGGCGATGATCCACCGGCTCGCCTCGCGCCACGCCCTCGGGGCCGGAAAGCGGTTCGACGTCCGCACCGACCGGCCCGAGTACCGCCCCGACGAGCAAGTGATCCTCACGGTCGACGCCTTCGATGCCCAGTACCGGCAGCTTACCGAGGACAAGATCCCCGGGCGCAAGCTCCAGGCCGAGTGGATCCTGCCCGAAGAGCGGCCCGGGGCCCAGCCCACGGTGCGCCCGCTGGCGATCCCGCAACTGAGCGAGGGCGTGTTCGAGACCCGGCTGACCCCCGTGGTCGCCGGCGAGCACCGCGTGAGGGTCACGGACCCGATCACCCAAGAGAAAAAGGAACGCGCGTTCCAGGTGGCGCGGGTGGGGGTGGAGCAGCAGCGGGCCGTACGCAACGCGGTGCTCGAGCGGGACCTGGCCGGCATCACCGGCGGCAAGAGCTACGACCTCTCGACCGTGTCCCAGCTTCCCGACGAAGTGCGGCTGACTGCCAAGACCGAAAGCAACGTCCGCGTGATCGAGCTCTGGAACACCTGGCTGGTGTTCGCACTGGTGGGCTTCTTCATGCTGGGCGAATGGCTGGGGCGCAAGTGGGCCAATCTGCCATGATCCGACTGCGAAAACTGCGATCGCGATTGCGGAGCCTGGGCCGCCGCCGGCGCGCGGCCCGGCTGGCGATCGGCTACAGCGCCCTGATCGTGGCGGCCGTCTGGCTCCTGGTGGGCATCTTCCTGGCCGATTGGCTCCTGGACATGAACCCGGCCCAGCGCCTGGTGGTGATGGGAGCGGCGCTGGCGGGGCTCGTGTGGACCTTCGTGCGACTGACGCGACCCTGGCTGGGCCCGCGGGAAACCCTCATCGACATGGCCCTCTTGGTTCAGGGCCAGCGCCACATCGACAGCGACCTGGTGGCCGCCCTCCAGTTCGAGCGTCCCGAAGCCGTCCAGTGGGGCTCCGTGGACATGGAGCGGGCCGTCATCGAGCAGGTCGGCCGGGCCTCGCGCCGCCTGGAGATCGTGTTGGGCGTCTCCACCAGGCAGCTTATGGTCCGGCTGGCGATCCTGGCGGTCACGCTCGGCGTGGTCGCGGCCGCCGCGTGGCTCTACCGCGAGGATGCCGCCGTCTTCTTCAGACGCCTGGCGATGGGCTCGGACCGCTACCGCACCGAAACGACCATCCGGGACGTGACGGTCAACGGCCAGCCCGTGGACCTCTCGGCGCAAGGCGCCGAGGAAATCCGGTGCGCTTACGGGCAGCCGGTGCGACTTGAGGTAACTTGCTCCGGGCGCTTGCCGCCGGACGGTCGCGCGGTCTTGAAAAGTGAAGGGAGCCCGGAGAAGAAAGTCACCTTGCAGCCTCGCCGCCAACCGGATGTGTACGTCGGCCAGTCGGAGCGGCTCTTGGATACGGCGTCCTGCCGGGTCTTCGTGGGGGACGACCGCACGCGGCCCATCCGGCTGGTGGTCGCGCCGCCGCCCGTGGTGGACGTGTTCCTCGACGTTACGCCGCCCAGCTACGCCGCCGGCCCGGCGCCCACGGAGACCGTCAGCGGCCTGCGCCAGCTTGCAGTGATCGAGGGCTCGCGAGTGCGGGTCCGCATCGCGGCGGATAAAGAGTTGAGGGAA
>CAYGZI010000735.1:0-2779 GCA_964354245.1 uncultured Planctomycetaceae bacterium | reverse complement strand
CCCCTGAACCCTGAACCCTGAACCCTTTCCAGGCCGACACGGCCCGGCTCTGCCCTCTGCCTACTGCCCTCTGCCTACTCCCACATACGCCGCGACCCCCTGCTCGATGCCCTTCATCTCGCCGAGGAACTCGCCGGTAATCTCCTCCCGGGACAGGAAGATCGTGGCGGAAAGCGCGGTCGGCTCCGGCGGCACCCAGACGATGTTTTTGAGCGGCTTGTAGCTGTAGTCCATCTCCGCGATCCCGTCGCTGAGCGGATAGTGCATGCACGACCAGCCGCCGTCGGGCAACTGATTGTCCATGAACGTGAACATGGCCACCCGCTCGGCCACGCGGTAGGCCTTCTCCAGCAACTCGTCGTTCCCTAAACCGTGCTGCACCAGCACGCGCATTAGCTCCCCCGCGCCCCAGCCGACCTTGCACTTGGAGGGCCAGAGATACGTGTCCAAGGGCATCGTGGACTCGAAGTCCAAGAGGGCCAGCGCGGCGTCCAACAAGGGTTTTGCCTCTTCGGCGGAGGCGCCCCAGCGGGTCCGCATCGTGTCGTAGAGCACGACCAGATAGGCCATCGCCGTCCCTACCTGCCAGAACTCCTGCTTGGGGCGCTCAACGTCCACGAGCTTCCCGATCCGCTCGTTGGCCGGGATGTCGGTCACCAGGCGGCCCTCCGGGGTCATTTGCGTGTAAAGCCGCCCCTCGGCCATTGCCTCGCGATTGGCGTCCACCCACTGCCGCACCCATTGGCCGGCCGCCGCGGCCCGCTCGCGCATGTCCAACGCGATCATCAAGTGGCCCAAGAACGTCGTATTGAGCGTGCCGATGCTCGGGGGCGGCGTGGGATGCTGCGGGTCGTCGCCAATGTAGTGGAACACCCCGCCGCAAGGATGCTGGTACTGGAGAATGCGGTCCAGCACCCGCGGCACCCGGATCACCGGGTGGTCGATCCACGCCGCCACGCGGCCGAAGTTGAGCGTGCGGTAGACCCGCTGATAGTCCTTGTATTCCGGCCCCTCCTCCGGGAAGTAGAAATCCCCGTTCTCCCGCAGGGCCTCGCGCAGGGCCCAGTCCAAGAGCCGGGCGATG
This sequence comes from uncultured Planctomycetaceae bacterium, assembly GCA_964354245.1. GTDB lineage: Bacteria > Planctomycetota > Planctomycetia > Pirellulales > Thermoguttaceae > CAYGZI01. The sequence continues at coordinate 1,695 of CAYGZI010000735.1, read as the reverse complement.
GTCTCGTGGTCCACCCCGGCCGCGTACATCCCCCACGCGGTCTTGTGGACGTAGCTCAGGTTCCGCTCGCGCAGGATCGGCCCGTGGGGCGCGATCCGGCTCACCAGGAACCGGCCCCCTTCCAACAGCGACAAACGCACCGCCCGCAGCAGATGCGCAGGCTCGGAAATCCGCCAGTTCATGCTAGTCCTCCTGAGCGACCGCTGGGGTGGCTGGGGCAAAGCGCAGCATGCCCCAAGCACCCGACACACTGGGGCTTCACTACGTTCAGCCCCAGCCACCCACCGTCCGTGCCCCAAGTATCCCTTCACCGCCCCAGCTCAGCAAGCAGGTTCTTCAGACACGACGCCATGATCCTCTTGTACCTCGGGTCGGTCGCGCGGAAGACAAAGCCGTTGGGCTGCGCCGGCTGCACTTCAACCCGCAGGCCGCCGTTGCCGCCCTCCGGAGTCGCCCGCATCGGCACGAACCGCAGCGCGTCGATCTCCTTGCCGGCCAGCCCTCGTTTCTTCGCGTCGTCCGGGCGCAGGGCGACGAAATCCTCCGGCCCGCGCTGGTAGACCGTGCGCCCGGCAACGTGGAGCATGGGGGCCGTACACCACATCGCCCGTGCGCCCTTGGGCAGCGGGTGCGGCCCGCTTTCGAGGAACTTGATCGGGTCGGCCGTCGATTTCGTGAGGCAGTAGACGAAGTAGTACTGCACCAGCCGCGTGCAGGCCCCGACCACCGCGGCTTGATCGGCCTCATACAGCGTCTGGTAGCCTTCGTGGCCGAAGCACGGGCACCAGTAGAGCGGCAGCCCCGACTCGAACATCCGCAGGTACGCCGCCGGGTCGTAGTCCACGTTGCACTCTTTTTGGGGCTCATTCGGCCCTCGCCCGATGTTGAAGTAGACCGCCTTGACCTTCTTTTTGAGCAGCTCCGGCTCGCGGTTCAGTGCGGCGGCCACGTCGCGGCAGCTCCCGGTGGTGAAGATCGTCACGGGCTCTTTCGATTGCGTCAGCACGCTCAGCAACAGCATGACGCCGGCCTGGGACTGCTCTGGCTCATCGAGGGCCTTGTCCGTGCGGTTACGAAGCGGCCGGCTCAGACCGAATCCATAAGGCACGTTGCGCCCGGTGATGTGGATCATTTGCTCGACCGCGGGCCGCCCGGGCCGCTTGGCCTGAGTGGCGCCGAGGTCAAGAATGATCCCGCGGATGTCAAACTCCGGCATCGCAAACAGACAGGCCAGGTCGTAGTGGTCGTCCGGGTCCGTATGGGGATGGAACAGGTCGGTCGAGTAGACGATCGGGACCCGATCGCCCGCAACGGCAAGCCCTCCGCAGAGGGCAAGCGCAGACAGGAGAACTGCAAGACGGGTCATCAGCCAAGACATTGTCCGGTCGCCTTTAGTTGTTTCGGAAGCAGCAACGCGATCCCAGTGTAGCACTCCGATTGGCCCGTATCCACGGGCGCTCGTTGCGGAGACGGCGGGGTAGGACGACTTTCAAGTCGTCCAGGGTTCAGGGGAGACGACTTGAAAGTCGTCCTACCTTGGCGCAACGTCGTCCTACGTTGACGTTTCCGAGCCCGGCCGTGTCGGCGCGACTTTGGAGTGCGGCGACAGGTCGCCGCTTTCCTTCCGGTGCGACATTTCCCTAAATGACCTTTCGCGATTCCAGGAGACAGCACACGTTCGTAGTACCGGCTTTA
>CAYGZI010000734.1:0-2782 GCA_964354245.1 uncultured Planctomycetaceae bacterium | reverse complement strand
GAGCGATTCGGCGAGCAGCCGGAGGTGGACGCCCTGATCCGCAAGTACGGCTACGTCGGCACTCCCAAGGTCATGGAGCACTATCGCCGCAATGCCGACCTGCAGGACCTGACCCACGGCACCGCCCACCTCATCCACGGCTCCAGCGAAGGACGATTCAAGATCACTTATGCCCCGGGCCACCTGACCCAGGAGGAGATCGAAGGCGTGAATTTCCAGTACGCCGACCTCCAGGAGACGCTCAATCGATATCCGCCCGACCGGCTGCGGGAAGGCTGGAACGAACTGTCCGACGGCGAGCGGGTCTACTTCATCCCTACTCCTTCCGCCGGCCTCTGGGCGACCCGTAAGAGGCTTTTCGACCGGACTGGTGGGCGTGAGCAGGTATAATTGGTGCATGGAGCACGACGAAATCCTTTGCTGGCTCCGCCAGACCGATGAGGCCCGCCTGGCCGACCTTTGGCGCATGGCCGACCAGACCCGCCAGCGACACGTCGGCGGAGAAGTCCACCTCCGCGGGCTGATCGAATTCTCGAACTACTGTGTGCGGCTCTGCGCCTATTGTGGACTGCGGGCCCCCAACGACGGGTTGGTCCGCTACCGGATGTCGCACGAGGAGATCATGGGCTGCGTGCGCCAGGCGGTAGCGTTCGGCTACGGGACCGTGGTCCTTCAATCCGGGGAGGACCCAGGTGCCACAACCGACTGGCTTGCCAACATTATCCGTCAAATCAAGGCCGAGACGCCCCTTGCCGTTACCCTCAGTGTGGGCGAACGAAGCGACGATGACTTTCGGGCGTGGCGGGCCGCGGGGGCCGACCGTTATCTGCTGAGGTTCGAGACGTCGAATCGGACCTTGTACGACCGGCTTCATCCCCCCCGGCCAGGAAAAGGGGACAGGTCCAATTTGCCGGAACGGCCAGACCAACCTTCGGTTGGTGCCCGGTGCTCCGCACAAATTGGACCTGTCCCCTTTTCCCAGGCGCGTCTGGCGATGCTCCTGCGGCTCCGCGACATGGGCTACGAGATCGGCAGCGGCGTCATGATCGGCATCCCCGGCCAGACCTACGGCGACCTCGCCCGCGACATTGAGCTTTTTGCCGAGTTGGATTTGGACATGATCGGGGTCGGCCCGTACCTGCTCCATCCGAATACCCCCCTGGGCGATCCGGACTTCCGCCCTATGATTCTGGAAGGGGAACAGGTACCCGGTGACGAGGTGACGACCTATAAGGTGATCGCCCTGGCCCGGCTGGCTTGTCCGCGGGCGAATATCCCCAGCACGACGGCGCTGGCGACGCTCAACGCGCGGAGCGGCCGCGAGTTGGGGCTCGTGAGGGGGGCCAACGTGGTCATGCCCAACCTCACGCCCCCCAAGTACCGCGTCCACTACGAGATTTACCCCAACAAGGCGTGTGTCCGCGAGACCGCCGAGGGCTGCAACGCGTGCCTGACCGGGCGGATCCGCTCGCTCGGCCGGGAACCCGGAAGCGGCAGGGGCGATTCCCCTAATTACCAGCGGCGCTGAAAAATGTCCTCAGTGATCGACTCCCGAAAGCTCAGCACCAGTGCGGTTGATTTCATCGACGAGCCGCATCTGGCGGGCCTCTTGGCCCGGAAGACGGACGCTGCCGAAGTGCGCGGCGCGATTGCCAAGGGCCTGTCCAAGGAGCCGCTCGCGGTCGAAGAGACGGCGGCCCTCTTGGCGGCCGACGATCCGGATCTCGTCGAGGAGGTTTTCGACGCGGCGAGGCAATTGAAGCGCGACGTTTACGGCAACCGCATCGTGCTGTTTGCCCCGCTCTACATCGGCAACGAGTGTACCAACGATTGCCTGTACTGTGCGTTCCGCCGCTCGAACGAGGAGGCGATCCGCCGCACGCTCGGCCCCGAGGAGATCCGCGCCCAGGTGGAATCGCTCCTCCGCGTGGGCCACAAGCGCCTGATCCTGGTCTTCGGCGAGCATCCCCGCTATAGCCCCGAGTTCGTTGCCGAGTGCGTCCGGCAGGTGTACTCCATCCGGCTCGGGCACGACAGCATCCGCCGGGTAAACATCAACGCCGCGCCGCTCGGTCACGCCGGCTATGCGACGGTCAAGGCCGCCGGCATCGGCACCTACCAGATCTTCCAGGAAACGTATCACCACGAAACCTTCGCCCAGATGCACCCCCGCAATACCCGCAAGGGCGATTACCTCTGGCGCCTGGACGGCGTTTCCCGGGCCATGGAGGCGGGGTTGGACGACGTGGGGATCGGGGCCCTCTTCGGGCTCTACGACTGGCGGTTCGAGGTTCTCGGGCTGGTGAGCCACGCGCTGCACTTGCAGAAGCATTACCGCGTGGGGCCGCACACGATCAGCTTCCCTCGCCTGCGCCCGGCCTGCGGCGTGACCCTGGCCGAAGAGTACCGGGTGAGCGACGACGAGTTCAAGCGGCTGATCGCGATCCTGCGACTCTCGGTGCCGTATACCGGCATGATCCTCACGGCGCGCGAGCCTCCGGCCCTGCGGCGCGAGGTGATGGCCTTCGGCGTCTCCCAGATCGACGCGGGCAGCCGGATCGAATTGGGCGGCTACACCGAGGCCGGCGGCGCCCAGTGCGCCCAGCGCGAGCAGTTCGAGCTGGGCGACGTCCGCTCGCTGGACGAGGTGATGCGCGAGCTGGCCTTCGACGGCTACATCCCCAGCTTCTGCACGGCGTGCTATCGCCTCGGCCGGACCGGCAAGCACTTCATGGAGTTTGCCATCCCCGGCTTCATCCAGAACATGTGCACGCCGAACGCG
>CAYGZI010000733.1:0-2790 GCA_964354245.1 uncultured Planctomycetaceae bacterium | reverse complement strand
CTTTCCGCTTTCCGCTTTTCTCCTGAACCCTGAACCCTGAACCCTGAACCCTGCTCACTGATCCCCGCCGTCACTTCGTCGCGCCACTGGTTCAAGGCGGCACGCCGCTCGGGGAGAGGCTCCGGGCCGTCGGCCAGGTCGTCGGTGTGGCGGAGGAATGCGTAAAGGGCCTCCATCGCTTCGCGCTTGGGAGATTTCAGCAAGGCAAAGCAGGGATAGAAGCTGGAGCCCGCGCGCCGGGCCACGCGGCGACAATACGCCCGGCTCTCGGCGATCGCGTCGGCCGCACCGCTCATGACGGTTCCTCGGGCGGCGGGATGAGAGTGCCTTGGCGCAATCCCCACCAGCAGCGGACCGCCAGGCGGAACTTCTCCCACTTCGACAGCACGGGGCGATTGGACCAGACGTCGTAGCTCACGTTGCGGATGGCGGCAAGGATCGCCAGCCCGCCGTGGATGAACAGGGCCACCGGAAGCCGCAGCTCCTTGGGCACCATGCTGACCAGCGGGAGGCCGCGATGGAGCCAGCCTTCCGCCTCCGCCACCTCGGCCGCCAGCAGGCGGCGGAAGGCCTCGCTGCACTCGCGGCGGGCAAACGCGGCCTCGTCGTAGCCATAGCGGCGGCAGTGCGTTTGCGGCAGGTAGATCCGGCCCCGCGCCCAGTCCAGGGCCACGTCCTGGCAGAAGTTGGCCAGTTGCAGACCCGTGCAAACGGAATCGGCCAGGAGCCACCGGGGCTCGTCGCAGCAGCCGCCCAAGTGCAGCACCAGGCGCCCGACCGGGTTGGCCGAGTAGCGGCAGTAGTTGAGCAACTGGTCGAGCGTCTCGTAGCGCGCGACCTGCTGGTCCTGGCGGAAGGCCGCCAGGAGGTCGATCAAGGGGTCCGCCGGCACGGAGAACTCCTCGATCGTCTCGGCCAGGGCGATGAAGACCGGGTGGTCGGCCTGTCCTCGATAGCACTGGCGGAGCAGCCCTTCCCACCAATCCAGCAGGGCCAAGGCTTGCTGCGGGTCGCCGGTCTCGTCGGCCAGGTCGTCGGCCCAGCGGCAATAGGCGTAGATGTTGTAGAAGTGCTGGCGCAAGGCCCGCGGCAGCAGACGGCTGGCCACCGTGAAGTTCTCGTAATGCCGCTTGGCGAGCCGGCGGCAGTAGCGCCGGGCCTTGCGCAGCGAGATGCGCTTGGGCTTGGGCGCCTCGGGCCCGTACAATTCCAGGTCGGCGGCGAACGATCGGTCAGACATGGCTTCCGTTGCGGCCGTGCTGTCGCGTGCATTATCATACCTTCGTACTCCCGAGGGAACCATGCGAGTGATTCTTGCCGGCCCCCGCGGATTCTGCGCGGGGGTCAACATGGCGATCCAGAGCCTGGAAACGGCGATCCGGCGGTTCGGGACGCCGATTTACGTGTACCACGAGATCGTCCACAACAAATGGGTGGTGGAGCGGTTCCGTCGCTTGGGGGTGGTTTTCGTCGATGACATCGATGAGGTGCCGGAGGGCGCCCACCTTATGTACTCGGCCCACGGCGTGTACCCCGACATCCGCCGGCAGGCGGCCCGGCGCCGGCTCCGCACGATCGACGCGACCTGCCCGCTGGTGACCAAGGTCCATTGCGAGGCGGTCCGCTTTGCCCGCGAGGGATACTCGATCATCCTCATCGGGCACGAGGGGCACGACGAGGTGATTGGCACGATGGGGGAGGCCCCGGAGTCGATCCTCCTGGTGGGCCGCGCCGAAGAGGTCGAGGCGCTCCAGGTGCCCAATCCGGACAAAGTGGCTTACCTCACCCAAACGACCCTCTCCGTGGCCGACGCGGCAGAGATCATCCGGCGCCTGCGGCAACGGTTTCCGAACATCGTCGGTCCGCCAAAGGACGACATCTGCTATGCCACCCAGAACCGGCAGGAGGCGGTCCGGCAGCTCTCGCCCCAGGCCGATCTGGTCCTGGTCGTGGGGAGTCAGAACAGCTCGAACAGTCAGCGTCTGGCGGAGATCGCCCGGGACCAGGGCGTCCGTGCGCACCTGATCGACGGTCCCCACGACATGGACCCGGCCTGGTTCGCGGGTGTCGAAACGGTTTTGATCACCGCCGGGGCCAGCGCCCCGGAGGAGTTGGTGGCGGGCTGCGTCGCGTGGCTGGAGGAGCGTTTTCCCACGGCGGTGGAGCCGGCCACGGTTTGCGTGGAAGACATGCGCTTTGCCCTTGCGAGGGAACTTCGTTAGCGCGGATCGTTGACAGTCGTGTGAAAGTCGTGTGCCACTGCTTGCCGCAAGGCAAGCAGTGCAGGGATTCGCGGGGAGGCACTGCTTCTGGCGAAGCAGTGGCACACCAGCACATCAAACGGTGCCAAGCCATGTCCCTGACGATCATCGATTTGGAGTTTCACCTGGTCGAGATTGGCTCTGTCGGCCGGGAGCCGCCCGTGCGCTCGCTGGTCGTGCGCCTAGGGACCAGCCGTGGTTTGGAGGGTTGGGGGGAGGCGCAAGTCGAGTGGCAGGCCGAAGAGTTGCCCGCCCGGCGGGACGCCCTCTTCCCGGTCCTGGCCGAGCGGAGCGCCTTCGAGATTGAGGAGTTGCTCGGGCTGGCGGCCCTGCGATACGCCCCGCTGCGCTGCGCCGTGGAAATGGCCTCGTGGGACCTCATTGGCCGGGCAGCCGGCGAGCCGCTCTGCCACTTGTTCGGCGGCGGGTATCGGCCGCGGGTCCCCGTGGCCGTGCGCCTGCAAGCCGATCGCCCCGACGCAACGGCCCGCATGGCCCGCGAGCTGGCCGAGCTGGGCTTCCATTGGCA
>CAYGZI010000732.1:0-2792 GCA_964354245.1 uncultured Planctomycetaceae bacterium | reverse complement strand
ACTTGTTGCAGGATACCCAGTTGAGTCGATTCGCAATCCAGATACAGTCAAACTACGCGGAAACGTGTGAATTGGCTGAGATCCTTGAGAGGCTCGAAGACCTCGCCCCAGAGCTCGTCCTGCAAATCGACTTCGCCTTCAGCCCCGTCGCTAAAGCGGAGCCAAATCACGTAGTCGTGGCGGTACTTCGCCTCGCGCACGTGCAGAATCATGACGTTTACTCCAAAGCCGACATCCTAATCTATCCCCGTATCCGAGGGTTTGTCAACGCCCTTCTGGACGGGAAGACCTTTTGGAGTGCGGCGATTCATCGCCGCTTTGTTGGGAGAATCGGGTAACGTCTCCGGGTCGACGCGCGAGTCGGCCGCGGAGCGGTGGCAAGGAGTAGCCCACGGAGTCAGCCATCCGAACCTGGGCGGCCTCAACGGGAAAGCGGCGATGAATCGCCGCACTCCAAGAACTCAGTATGGAAACCTCTCATCCAGCTTCGCCGCCGAGAGTTCCACCAGAAACGGGGCGAGGCGCTCGACCAGAAGGTCCATGAGCCGCCGGCCCTTCTCGGCGGTCGCCGCGTGGGGGTTGCCCGCTCCGGCGTTGGTGGTCAAGAGATGCCAAGGCCGCGTGATCGAGACCCAGCCGCGGTTGATCGCCTCGAAGCGCGTCTCGGCCTTGCGCCCCTCGTCGGCCGTAAGCGTGCCGTCGGGCCGCCGCGCCACCAGGTCCGGCCAGTACGCCAGCGCGATCGAGGTCTCCATCTCGCCCGCGTGGTCGTCGGGCTCCTTGAAGATCTGGTGGTAGACGTCGGAGTAGATCTGGTACCAGTTGCAGAGGAAGAGCTTGGCCGGGCTCCGCCCGTAAAGCTCGCGGAGGACCGACTTGAGCTCGTTGCCGCCGTGGCTATTGAGTAGCACAATCTTGAGGATGCCGTGTCCGACGAGGGACTGGACCAGGTCGGCGATGACCGCCCCGAGCGTCGAGGGATTGAGGTTCATCGCAAACGGGAACTGCTCCTGGTTGGTCTGCGTGCCGTAGGGGATGGTCGGCAGAAGGATCACTTTGGCCCCCTGTTGCCAAGCGGCCTCGCAGATCTTCTCGCCTACAAGATCGCCCTCGAAGAGATCCATGCCGTAGGGCAAATGGAGGTTGTGCGGCTCGATGGCTCCCAGCGGCAGGACCGCCACCTCGTAGTGGCGCTCCTTGACCGCGCCGTAATTAGTTTCGGCAAGCTTCCAGGGACGCACGATGAACTCCGGCGTAATCGTGGAACGGGCTGAAGCATAACCTACCTGCTGACTCATTCATACTCCCACTTGAGGATCCACGGGTCGCGGGTCCGGTTCTGGAAGGCGCGGAGCTTCGTCTTGAGCTCTTCGAGGACCGCGGCGTGGCCCGGGTCGCCCGCGAGATTGTGGATCTCGTCGGGATCGGCCTTCAGGTCGTAAAGCTCAAAAGCGGGGCGGTGGATGTAGGCTTCCACCGTGCGCTTGCCGTAGAACTTCTCGCCCCGCTGCCGCACCCCCTGCCACGTGGCCGATGCCCACAGGTCCGAGGCAAACGGGTACGGCAGCCCGTGGGCGATGTTCCATATCAGCTTGTACTGCCGGCCGCGCACCACGCGCATGGGATAGTACATCGTGATCTCGTGGAAGGTGTGCGAGGCGTAGACTTCATCCCAGCCCTTGGGATCGGGCTGGTCGAGCACGCCGAGGAATGACCGGCCGTGAAAGACCGGCTTCTGGGACTGCTTGGGAAAGGCCCCGGCAAAGTCGAGGATCGTGGGCGCGAGGTCGGCCCAGGTGATCATGGCATTGCAGACCACGCCGCGGCGTTTCTGGTCCGGGCTGCGCACGACGCACGGCAGGCGCATGCCCGGCTCGTAGAGCGTCGTCTTGGCCCCGGGAAAGGGGATGCCGTTGTCCGAGAGATAGATGATGAGCGTGTCGTCGTACTTGCCGGAATCCTTGAGGATCTGCACGAGCCGCCCGAGTCCCTGGTCGAGCCGCGAGACGGCTTGGTAGTATTGGGCCAGCTCCGCCCGGCATTCGGGCGTGTCGGGCAGAAACGGCGGCACGATCACCTGTTTGGGATCGTAGGAGATTCCCTTGACCCCGGGATAGCCTTTGGGCCGGTTGCCGAAGCGGTCGGGCTTGCCGGGCAGTTCCGCGGCGATTTGGCCGCTGCGGTGCGGATCGGTGGGGCAGAAGTAGAGGAAGAACGGGCGCGGGTCGTTGGCGGCGATCACCTCGCGGCACCGCTCGGCCATCTCGACGGAGTTCCGCGCATTGCCGGGCAGCTCGCGGTCGAAGCGGTAGACCTCCGGGGGATCGACGTGCAGCTTGCCGATCCGCGCGGTGCGGTAGCCCGCCGCGCTCAGAAGCATTGGCAGGCTCTTGACGCCGTCGAAGCTGCGGAAGTGATGGTAGGCGTGCTGGTGGCCGTATTGGCCGTTGGCGTGGTTGTGCAGCCCGGTGAGGATGACCGATCGGCTGGCGCTGCAACTGGCGGTGGTGCAGAAGGCGTAGTCGAAGCGGGTCCCTTCGGCGGCCAGGCGGTCGAGATTCGGCGTGCGCACGACGGGATTTCCGTAGCAGCCGGCGTCGCGGCCCTGATCGTCGGTGACGAAGAGGACGACGTTGCGCGGGGCGGCTGCGGCTTGGGCGGAGAGGATCGCGGCGGGCAGGAGCAGGAGGACCAGTTTTCGCAGGAACACGGATTTCTCCTCGGAGGTAGGTGGTAGGTGGTAGGTGGGGATGTGGTAGGTGGGGAGGTGGTAGGGGGGGATGTGGTAGGGG